>JAEMGR010000050.1 GCA_016458225.1 Myxococcaceae bacterium JPH2
CGGGGCTCGCGGATGCCTCAGTGGTTGGAAGCCATCGGCTATGCGCGCCCGGAGGAAGAGCACGTCATCGTGGACCTTTCCTATGACGCAGCCAGGGGTGACCTGCCTGGGTTCTTCGGACCAATGACAGACAAGTCACTCTTTATGGGTGTCCACGGGAGCGGTCGAGGCCAGCCATGAGTCCCGGGGGAGGCGGGGTTGGCCCTGGAGAGGACCAGCCCCGCCCGTTGAATCAGTTGTGGACGGCGATGTAGCTGAGCGGTGCTGCGTACCAGCTGCCGTCGGCGTTTTGATACCGGTACTTGAATGCGCCGAACATCTGCCACTGGTAGGTGCTCGAGGATTGAACGGTGCTATCGAACAACAGAAGGGCGTTGTCGCCCTCGCTGCCCGGTTCCTCATAGCCCACGCTCGTGGGGAGCAGAAGCATCGACCAGTCGCTCACGGCGGTGTTTACCGGCGCGGCGATGGTCTGGCCATGCGTGGCGACGCCCGTGAAGCTCGCGCTGCGCGAGACCAGCAGGTAGCTCGCCTGGCCTGCGCCTACGAACGCCGCGCCCTGGTTGGAATGGCGGAACTTGTAGGGGGCCTGGACCTGCCAGGTGAAGTTGTCGACGGCGGTGTAAGACGTCGAGAACCGCAGCAGAGAATTGTCGAACTCGGTGGTGGGCTCTTCGTAGCCGGCCGACGCGGGACTGACGACGATGTTCCAGTCTGAGATCGACGTGCCCGGTGGCACGGTAATGCTCCCACCATCCGTGAGCGTACCGGCGGCGCTCAACTCCTTGCGGACCAGCAGGTAGTCAACGATGCTGGGATACCAGGTGCCACTCCCGCTGCTATTACGATGCTTGAAACGGGCCCAGACCGACCACTCCACGTTGTTGAGGGGAGAAGCAGATACCTCGAAGCGCAGGAGGGCATTGTCGCCCTCGGATCCGAGCTCCTGGCCACCCATATTCCTGGGAACGACCAGGATGTTCCAATCACTGACGCTCGTCCCCGGCGGGGCCGTAATTACTTGTCCATGATACGTAGTGCCTGCGACGGCATTGGCGGCCATCGCGACGGCGGGAGTGATGAGGGATAGGACTGCGAGAAGCACAAGACGCGCGCGGACTTTGAACATGATGAGCTCGCTGAGTGTGAGGTGAGGCCCGGTCTATCGTTGACTAATCGTGAATCACAGAGGCACGCACAGCATCATGACCAGACGTGCTCGGTCACCAGAGCTGCACGGGCACGGGTGTGAAGCCGGACTTGTTGTTCCCGAGCTGCCCGTAGAGGTTGTCACCCCAGGCCCAGACCGAGCCGTCCGACCGGCGCGCCAGCGAGTGGTGATAGCCCGCGGACAGCGCCACCACTCCCGCGACGCCATAGACCGTGGCCGGCGCTCCCCGGTTCGTTCGCGTCCCGTCGCCCAGTTGATACCAGGTATTGGCGCCCCAGGCCGAGACCGTTCCCCCCGCGTTCAGCGCCAGCGAATGGGTGTCGCCCGCCGCGAGCGCTGTCACGCCTCCAATCCCTACCACCTGCACGGGCGACAACCTCCGCGTGACCGTGCCGTCGCCCACCTGGCCGTAGGTGTTCGTCCCCCACCCCCAGACTGAGCCCCCTGTCTTCAGCGCCAAGGAGTGCTGCGTGCCCGCCGCGACCGCCGTCATTCCCGTGAGGAGCAAACGAACCGGCGCCAACCGCTTCGTGGTCGTTCCATCTCCCAATTGGCCATACGAATTGGAGCCCCAGGCCCAGACCGTGCCGTCCGACTTCAACGCCAGCGCGTGGTCCGCTCGGGCCGAGGTCGACACGGCCGTCACTCCCGTCACATTCAACACCTGAACCGGGACCGCGCTGCTGAGGCCCGATCCATCTCCCAACTGTCCACTGGTGTTGAGCCCCCAAGCCCAGACCGTGCCGTCCAACTTCAGGGCCACCGAGAAGTCTCGGCCCGCAACCACGGCGGCCACTCCGCTCAGCCCCAACACCTGGACCGGGACGAGGCGCGGTGTGATCGTCCCATCCCCCAATTGCCCCTGCGTATTGTCTCCCCATGCCCAGACCGTGCCGTCAGTCTTCAAGGCGAGCGTGTGCGACGTGCCCGTGGAGACCGCGCTGGCGCCTGTGAACGTGGGCACCTGCGTGGGTGACTCGCGTCGCGTCGTCGTTCCGTCCCCCAGTTGCCCCGCCGTGTTGTATCCCGAGCCCCAGACTGTGCCGTCCGCAAGCTGCACCAGCGAGTGATACATGCCCGCCGAGACTCGCTGCGCCCCGGTGAACAGCGTGGCCGCGGGGACCGTGCCGTCGGACTCGGCGAAGGCTCCGTAGCGGAAGTCATCGTGGAGGCCCCAGGCCCAGGCCGTGCCGTCCGTCTTCACCACCGTGGCGTGGTAGCGACCCGTCTTCAGGATGGCCACGTCCGCGAGACTCGTGACACGTGTGGGCGACAGCCGGACGCCAGGCAACTCATTGCCCATCAGCCCGTACTGGTTCCAGCCCCATGCCCAGACCGTGCCGTCTGACTTCAGCGCCATCACATAGTGCTCGCCCGCATCCACGGAGACGATGCCCGAGATGCCGGGGATCTGCGTGGGCGACGACCGCGAGGCCATCAACTCATCGCCAATCCCGAGCACGCTGTTGTAGTTGTCTCCCCAGACCCAGACCGTGCCATCCGCCTTCAGGGCGTAGGCGCTCGAATGCCCCGCCTTCACGAACACCACCCCGGTGAGGCCCGGCACCTGCGCCGCCGTCGCTCGGTTCGTGGTCGTGCCATTCCCCAATTGTCCCGACGAGTTGTCACCCCAGGTCCACACGGTGCCGTCCGCGCGCAGCGCCATCCCGAACGCATAGCCCACGGAGATCGCCGTCGCCTGCGTGAGCCCCGCCACGCGCGTCGGCGACAGGCGCTGCGTGGTCGTCCCATCTCCAATCTGGCCCGAGCCGTTCGAGCCCCACGCCCACACCGTGCCGTCCGTCTTCAACGCCAGCGAGTTCATGAAGCCACCGGACAGCGCCGCCACCGCCGTGAGCCCCGGCACTTGAATGGGCATCAGTCGCCCCGTCGTCGTCCCATCTCCCAATTGGCCATAGGTGTTGTAGCCCCACACCCAGGCCGTGCCATCCGCGCGGCGAGCCATCGAGTGGTTCTCGCCGGCCTCCACCGCCGTCACGTTCGTGAGGCCCACCACCTGCCCCGGTGTCCGACGGTGCGTGGTCGTCCCATCGCCCAGCTCGCCCCCGAAGTTGGTGCCCCACGCCCACACCGTGCCGTCCGACTTCAGCAGCAAGCTGTGCGACGACACCGAGAGCATGGACGGCGACAGCAGGCTCGCGCGCTGCGTACCCAGCCCCCCCTGCCCTTCGGGGTCCGCTTCGTCCGCGACCGCAGCGCTCGACGTGGACCGCGGCGACTCCGCGCCGCCACAGCCGATCGCCGCCACCACCACGAACAACCGCCAGATGACTCCGAACGCAGAGGCTACGGCGTGATTCCTTGCTCTCATGGACTCCCTCCTGAAGGTGCGGAAGGCGACTTCGTAGTTCAGCGGCACTCCGGACTGAATGATTTTACTCGATTTGCAATTTAAACAGATTTAGACACAACAAAGCCGATTCAGGTGGATTGAACGAACGGCCTCGGCGTGGAAAGGCGCGCGCTCGGCGCTGTGCGGCGGACGACGTGCCACTCGGGCCTACCTTGCTCCGGAGCGACGGAGCGCCCGATGGCTTGCACGCAGAGCGCGGATCGCGAAGAAGCGGTGCGTCAGCCCGCGCGATCTGGCGTATGAAGCGCGCGCATGGTGCGGACCCTGGATGGAACCGAGCTGAGTCGAGTGATGCGGGCCGAGATGGCCCAGGATGTCGCGGCGCTCCAAGCCGCTGGGGTCACTCCCGGCCTCTCGGTGGTGCTGGTCGGCAACAACCCCGCCAGCCAGGCCTACGTGGCCAGCAAGACCCGAGCTTGCGAGGCGCTCGGGATGCACGGGCAGACGCTGAACCTGCCCGAGGACGTCTCCAAGGATGAGCTGTTCGCGGTCATCGATCGCTTGAACCAGGACCCCACCGTCCACGGCATCCTCGTCCAGCTCCCCCTGCCCGCCCACCTGCCCTACAAGGCCGTCCTCGAGCACATCCGCCCCGAGAAGGACGTGGATGGCTTTCACCCCGTCAACGCGGGGCTCGCCTTTGTGGGCGACCCGCGTGCGTTCGTCCCGTGCACGCCCGCCGGTATCATGGAGATGCTCCGCCGCGAGAACATCCCCACGCGCGGCAAGCACGCCGTCATCGTGGGACGGAGCCTCATCGTCAGCAAGCCGCTCGCCTCGCTGCTCATGGCACCGGGCCCCGATGCCACCGTCACCCTCACCCACCGGCACACGGTCGACCTCGGCGCGTACACGCGGCAGGCGGACATCCTCATCGTCGCGGTGGGCAAGCAGAACCTCATCACCGCCGACATGGTGAAGCCCGGAGTCGTCGTCATCGACGTGGGCCAGAACCGCGTGCCCGACCCGAGTTCTCCGCGTGGCTATCGAATGGTCGGTGACGTGGACTACGACGCCGTCAGCCAGGTGGCCTCGGCCATCACCCCCGTGCCCGGTGGCGTCGGCCCCATGACCATCACGATGCTGCTCGCCAACACGCTCCAGGCCGCGCGGCAGGCTCACGCGAAGCAGGCCTGACCTCGCCGTTCCCGCGGCACGGAGACACCCCTCTCCGGGCCGCGGATTGAGCCGAGCAGGCGCGCCGCAGGGCCCACAGCGGACCGCGGCGCCACGGGGTCGATGAACGCGCGGCTCGGGCCTCTTGAGTCCACGCCCCAGCGCCACGCGTGAGCCCGCAGCGGAACCCCTTGGGTCAGTGATTCACACCCGCGGTCAGAGCCTTGCACGCAGCGCCGTGCGCTCGACGCAGGCGAAGCGGAGTCACTTGCGAGGCCCCGTCCTCTTCGCGCGACATCCACCTTCGCGTGTTTCGTCTTCGCTCTCATGCGACGACGTGGGACCTCTTCGCGACGCGGCTTCGCCTCGTTTGAATGAGTTCGACAGGCGGGACTTGAACCTCTCGCGTTGGAGCATCGCCTCGCATCTGGGATGAGGTGTCGCGGAGGATTTCACGCCCCTCCACTCGCACGCAGCCCTTCGGCCATTCACAGACACCACCGCCCGGGTGCCCCCCGCGCTCAATCCAGACACCACTCAAACAGTCACAACGCTCGCCACGACAGTCCGAACCCCGCACCCAACACCACCAGAGATGACTTGCAATTCCACACTTTCGCCACTTACAGTATTTGACGTTTCCGCCTGACCACGCCGCGCGGGGAGGCTCAGGAATCACGGCGGTCCGCTGCTTGGGGCGCCGGAGTGGCGAAGCCCTGAACGCGCCGTCGAGCCTTGCGTTGAGCGCGTCTGAGTACGACGCAGGCCCTGTTTCATGCCCGCACGCGTGGAGTGTTTCACGATGGCCCACCTCATTTGGATCGCTCCATGAACAGCCATGTCGTGACCCCAGCGGTCGCTCCCGCGTCTGACCTTCCCGAGGGCTCTCCGACCGAGCGCTCCGTCCGGGAACAGCTTCATTCCTATATCCGAGACACCTTCCTCCAGCTCCGCCCCGAGCTGAAGCTCAGCGACACGGAGGATCTCCTCGAGACCGGGGTCCTCGACTCCCTGGCGTTCATCGAGCTGGTCGCCGAGGTCCAGCGGCGACATGGCGTCACCGTCAAGGACGTCGACATCACCCGTGAGAACTTCGGCTCCATCGAGGCCATCACCCGCTTCATCCAGACCCGGCGGGCACCGTGAGCTTCGGCACCCTCGATGATGTGCTGTTCCGCACGCGCGCGCGCGCGCCTGAGCAGCCCGCCATCCAGAGCGGGAATCGGCAGGTGACGTACCGCGAGTTCGCCGAGGCCGTGGGCGCCTTCGCCACGGGACTGCACCGCGCGGGCGTGCAGCGCGGCGACCGGGTCGCCATCGCGCTCCCCAACGGCATCGACGCCGCGGTCGCCATCTACGGAACGCTTCGCGCGGGCGCCGCCTTCGTCCCCCTCAACCCCAGCATCAAGGCCGACAAGCTCGCCGCCATCCTGGCGAACTGCTCGGCGGCCATGCTCGTGTGTGCGCCGGCCCTGCTCGACATGGCTCGACAGGCTCGTGAGCGCGTCCCCGGCCTTCGCATCACCTGCGCGAGCGATGACGTTCCGTCCGGTGTCGCTCCGTTCAGTGCCTTGCTCTCGGCTCCGGCCGAGGGCGAAGGACCCGCGCACGAAGAGGACCTCGCGGCGATCATCTACACCTCGGGGTCGACTGGCACGCCCAAGGGCGTGACGCTCACGCATCGCAACATGGTCTTCGCCGCGACCTCCATCTCCACGTATCTGGAGATGACGGCGGCGGACCGCGTGCTCTCTGTCCTGCCGCTCTCGTTCGACTACGGGCTCTATCAGCTCCTCCTCTGCGTGCACGTCGGCGCGACGTTGTTGCTCGAACCCGGCGTGGGCTATCCGGGCCGACTGATCTCCATGCTGGCCGAGCATCAGGTGACGGGGCTCCCCGGCGTGCCCACGCTGTTCCGACTGCTGCTGTCGTTGCCTGGACTCGGTGAGCGGAGCTGGCCCTCGCTTCGGTACGTCACCAACACGGGAGCGGCGCTGGCGCGCGACACCATCCAGATGCTGCGCAAGACGTTCCCCAGCGCGAGCGTGTACTCGATGTACGGACTCACCGAGTGCAAGCGCGTGAGCTACCTGCCTCCGGCTGAGATTGACCGACACCCGGACTCGGTGGGCATCGCCATCCCTGGCACCGAGGTCTGGGTGGAGGACGACGCGGGCCGCCCTGTTGGCCCTGGGGAGATTGGCCAGCTCATGGTCCGTGGCCCTCACGTCATGCAGGGCTATTGGAACGACCCCACGGGCACCGCGGAGCGATTGCGCGAAGGACGCTGGCCCTGGGAGCGCACCCTCGCCACGGGCGACCTGTTTCGCCGCGATGAGGACGGCCTGCTCTACTTCGTCGGACGGCGAGACGACCTCATCAAGTCTCGTGGCGAGCGCATCTCGCCTCGCGAGGTCGAGAACGTCCTTCTCTCCGCGCCCGGTGTCTTCGAGGCCGCCGTGATTGGCGTTCCGCACGAACTGCTCGGGCAGGCGGTGTGCGCGCACGTGGCCCCTCGGCCGGGCGTCGAGCTGGACATCCGGGAACTCGACCGCTTCTGCAAGGCTCGCCTGGAGGAGCACCACGCGCCGCATCGCTTCGTCATCCATGCGCAGCTCCCCACCACGCCCAACGGGAAGATCGACAAGCGCGCGCTGGCGGAGAACCGGACCGCGAGTCCTTCGGAGCGGCCCGCGCCGTCTGTCGAGACCGCGAGCACACCACCGCCAGCACGGGGTTCCTCATCCGCGACGGGTGCCCCTTCACCTTCCCCGCGACCGTCCGATGACGTCACCAACGAGCGCGCGCTCCCGCGCGACCCTCGACGCACGCTTGCGCCGTTGCTCACGCAGAGCCGTCGCCTGCTGGGGACTCGCGCGACGGATGTTCCCTCCGGTGTCTACGTCGCGGACTGGCTCAACATCAGCCGCTTCGTCGAGGCGACGGGAGATGACAACCCGCTCTACCTGGACCTTCGCCACGGCGCGCAGTCGTGGTGGCGCACGATGCTGGCGCCGCCGGCCTTCGTGCTCGGCATCCAGGCGCCTGAGTCCAGCGGGGCCCTCCACGCTCACGCGCACGACGCGGTCGAGGTCCTGAACCACGTCGACCTGTGGTGGGACGACCACATCAAGCTGGGAGACCGCGTCGGCGCGGACCTTCGCATCGTCGGCGTCGACAGCGGCCCCGACTGGCGAGGACGCGAGACCGTCGAGGTCACCAGCCGCGCGAGCTACCGCAGCGAGGGCCGCACCGTGGCGCACGCCACTGGCGTGGTCCGCGTCCATCCGCTCCGTCTGGGCTCGGAACTCTTCGTCGAGCGGAAGATGCACCAGTACTCGGCCGGAGAGATTGAGCGCATCGAGGAGGGCCTGAGCGCGGAGCAGCCCGCGCGCGGCCCCCTCCCTCGCTATGCCTCCGAGACGGCCGTGGGAGATGCGCTGCCGCAGCTCGTGCGCGGGCCCTTCACGTGGTCCGAGCTGATCACCTGGATGATCGCGGAGGGACGCCCCGCCCCCGCAGGCAACCTGCGCCATGCCTTGCTCCAGGCGCATGCGGGCAACGTCCGGCCTCACGGCGCCACGCATTGGCCGGTGTCCGACCGCTGGCACGCTCGCGAGGACCTGCGCGCTTGCGCAGACGTCGGCTTCCCCTCGCCGTGCGCCCGCGCGCCGTTCATCGTGGCGCTGGCCGCACAGCACGTCACCTCGTGGATGGGAGACGACGCGTTCCTGCGTCACCTCTCCATCTCGCTGGAGAACCACGTGCTCTACGGCGACACGCTCTGGATGGACGGTCGCGTGACGGATGTGTTCGTCCAGCGCCTCGGCGAGCGCGAGCAGTCCGCGGTGTCAGTCGAGGTCTGGGGCATCAATCAACTCGGTCAGCGGGCCTTCTGCGCCACCGCCCTCGTGTTCCTCCCGGAGCCAGGACGCCCGCTCCTCCTTCCCGTGGCACAGGAGTCTCACTGAGTCATGGACAGCGACCTCGAATTCAATGCCATCATCGATGAGTTCCTCGAGCGCACGCGGCCGTTGATTGGCCTGGAGAGCACCGAGGACGTCCCGCCTCCCATCCCCCCCGCGCTGCCCGAACAGGTCTCCCCTGTCCCCGCCGCGCTCGTGCTGGATGAGGAGACCATCCGCCGCTACGCCCATTCCATCGGTGACGACAACCCGCTCTTCACCGACCCCGCCTACGGCCATGCCTCGCACCACCGCAGCATGATCGCGCCGACCCCCATCCTGGTGCACGCGCGCTATCCCGCGGACCACGGCGCGAGCCGACCCCATGGCTATCCCTTCGCCAACTTCATCGGAGGACTCGCATGGGAGTTCTTCGATGTCGTGCGACCTGGCACGCGCGTCACCACCAGCAAGGTGCTGCGCGAGGTCCAGGAGGTGCGGGGGCTCGACGGACACCGCCTCATCCTGCTGGTCTGTGAGGTGACGTACCAGGATGCCTTTGGCCGGCTTCTGGCGAAGGCCTATGGGACGCTCGTCCAGGTGCCCATGAAGATGATGGGCCACACGCGGGCCATGCCCGTGGAGCACGTGGGCGAACACCTGCTCAACACCAGACAGACGCACCGCTACACCCAAACCGAGGTGGAGGCTATCGTCGCGGGCATGCGGAGCGAGCGCCGGCGCGGCAAGGAGCCGCTGTACTGGGAAGACGTCGCTGTCGGGGACGCCCTGCCCGCCATCTACCAGCCGCCGTACACGCTCCAGGATGCGCTCTGCTACCAATCCCTGCATCAGGGACTCGTGGCGGGCTACGGGGGAGGACGGCTGGCGCGGTCCTTCACCCCGGGCTATCGCGTGCTCAAGGCAGGCTGGGGCTATCCCGACTTCGCTCGCGTGCACCCTGTCACGCGGTGGCCCTATACCCCCGGCGACGAGCATGAGGATGCCCTGCTCTGCACCTACCGTGGCCAACCCCTGCCATTCGACTTCGGCATCCAACGCGCTCAGATTCCCCAGCGCTTGCTGACGAATTGGGCGGGCGATATGGGCTTCAGCCGGAAGATGTTCATGCTGATGGGGCGCCCGCTCTTCCATGGCGATGCACTCATTGTCCGCGGCGCCGTCACGGCCAAGTCGACGGTGACCGAGCCGGGCTCGCGACAGCCACACCACTCCGTTCGCGTGACAATGGAAGCCTTCAATCAGCGAGGAGAATCCGTGTCGCGAGGCTTCGCCACGGTCTACCTTCCCTCGCGCGCGACGGGCGAGGCGCCACAGCCCATACGCCCCGCCAGTCCTCCGCCGTATGTGCCGTACGATCAGCACCGTTCGCCAGCGTGGTATTGACCCGAGGTCTCGACATGCAGGCTCACGTCCTCCGCAGCACGGCCGAACTGGACCCCAAGGTCTGGGATCGCCTCGTGCATCCTTCGCTCTACCTGTCGAGTGATTGGCTTCGCGCGAGAAGCCGAACCCTGAAGGCAGCCGAGCGCTTCATCCTGGTCACCGGTGAGGACGGCTCGCCGTTGCTGAGCACGCCCAGCTACCTCGTCGATGGCAAGTCCCATCCAGGCTTCGATCCGGCCCGCGTGCTGGAGATTGGCGACCTGGCCGACGCGGACCTCGCGTCGCAGCCCGACGACCTGCAAGCCCTCACCCGTTTGCGCGCAGAGCTGCGCCAGCGCGGGGCCGAGTGGACGCCGTCGCTCGTGATGGGCGCACCCGGACGCTACGGCGGCGTGAGCTACGCGCCTGGCATCAACGGCGACCTCGCTCGCCCCGCGCTCAGGGCCGCGGTCGATGCCATCGAGCGACAGGCGAAGGAAGACCACGCGAAGTCCATCGCGTGGCTGTACTTCCTCGAGGACGAGGACCCGTGGCTCGCCGCCATGCTGCGCGAGCGCGGCTATCTGAACGTCGTTGTCGAGTCCGAGTGCTACCTGCCCATCACCTGGAGCACCTTCGACGGCTACCTGGCGAGCTTCAAGGCCGAGGGCCGCAAGAAGATCCGCAACGAGATGGCCGCGCTCAGCGATGCCGGCGCCACCATCGAGCTTCATGGCGAAGAGGCGCTCGGGCCCGAGCTGGCCGCCCTGGAGCGCAAGTGGCGTGTGAAGTACGGCCGCTCGCCCACCATCCCGGAGATCCTCGCGGACTATGAGGAGCTGCGCTCGTTCCTCGGGCGCAGCCTGCGTGTGTTCGTGGCGAAGAAGGACGGGCGTGCGCTCGGCTTCACCGTGTTCCTCGAGCAAGGCGACACGTGGTACGCGCGCTTTGGCGGCTTCGACTACGACGCGGGCAATCTCTTCCTGTACTTCAACCTGCTCTTCTACAAGCCCATCCAGGCGATGATCGAGCGCGGCGTGAAGTGCGGGCGTTACTCGCTCAAGTCCTACCAAGCCAAGCGCAGCCGCGGCTGCCAGCTCAGCAACGTGCTCGCCTTCGTGCGCCCGCCTCCGGGTTGGGAGGGATTGCCGGGCGCGGTGGAGCTCATCAATCGGGTCCAGCGCGCTCGCTTCGCCGCCGTGTCCAATCGCCGGATCACGCCGCTGCCCATCTGACGCACACGGCCTTGGCGACGTGAAAAGGGCGGTCGCCTCACCGGCGGCCGCCCTGTCGTCGTGCGTGCGCCCGTTGCTCAGTAGCGCGTGGCGTGGAGATAGAACTCCTCGGCCTCGTTCAGCTCGCGCAGCCGCTGGACATCGGAGCGCTTGATGGCGGGATAGAGCACGCGACGCAGCGGCCCGAGGGCCTCGGACAGCAGCGCGTCCCCTTCCAGCGCGGTGATGGCCTCCTCCAACGAGGCGGGCAGCGGACGGATGCCTCGCTGACGCAGGGCCTCCTCGGACAGTTCGTTGGGGTCGTCCGCCATGGGCTCGCCGGGCTCCAGGCCGCGCCGCACGCCGTCCAGGCCCGCGAGCAGCAAGGCCCCGAGCGCGAGATAGGGATTGGCGGTCGCGTCGCAGGGCTTGAACTCGATGTTCGTCGAGGCCGCCTCGCGTCCGCGCAGGCGCGAGGGGACGCGCACCGCGGCCTCTCGGTTGTCGAGCCCGTAGCAGCAGTGCCCTCCCGACCACATCCGCGGCTTGAGGCGCCGATAGCTGTTCACGCTGGCACAGCTCAGCGCGACGAGCGCGGGCGCGTGCGCCAGGAGTCCACCGATGAAGTGGTAGGCGAGTCGCGAGAGCCCGAGCCGGTCCTCCGCGTCCGCGAAGGCGTTCGCGCCGTCGCGCCACAGCGAGACGTGCATGTGGTTGCCATTGCCGCGGAACCCTGGGTGGGGGATGGGCGCGAACGTGGCCCACAGCCCTTGCTGGTGCGCCAGCCCCCGCGTCATCGCTCGCTGCCAGACATGGGCATCCGCGGCCTTCAGCGCCGGGGCGTGCCGCACGGTCATCTCGTGCTGCCCCGCGCCGAACTCGGGGTGGTACAGCTCCACGTCGATGCCCTGCTCGGCCAACTGGCGACTGAGCGCCACCGCGAACGCGTTGGCCTGGTCGAAGCCCACGTTGTCGAAGCAGAGGCTGTCGTCGAGGACCTCCAGGTGGCCGCGAACGGGCCGCTGCTGGCAGAGGGTGAACTCGGGCTCGAAGGCCGCCACGGCCTCCAGGCCCAGCGCCGCGGCGCTCGCGATGGCGTCCTTGAGGAACTGCCGAGGACAGGCGCCCCACGGCTGTCCGTCCACGTCGATGAGGTCGCACAGCATGGCCGCCGAGCCGGGCGCGTGCGGCAACTCCACGAACGAGCCGGGGTCCGGTACCAGCCGGACCTCTCCCACCGCGTTGAAGCCCGGGACGGGTTGGATCTGATCCAACAGGTTCGCGGCCTGCCGCACCTTCGCGAGCCCGATGCCGGACTCCATGCGGTCCGCGAGGTGCCGACGGCTGACCGCCTTGCCCCGACAGATGCCGTTGTGGTCCACCCAGAGGAACCGGATGAGCTCCACGTCACTCTTCGCGATGCGGTCGAGCACCCGCTGCGTCGTGAGCGCCGCACCGCCTCGCCTGGACGCCGATGTCGTGCGCGCCATCACAGGAGCCCACGGATGGTGCCGCCGTCCACACCCCAGACACTCCCGGTCACGAAGGACGCCGCGTCCGACGCCAGGAAGGCGATGACGCGGGCCACCTCATCCGGCGTGCCCATGCGGCCGAGCGGGAGCTGCCGCTTGCTCAGCTCGTACTCGACGGCCGCCTTCGCATCCCGTCCGTGCACGTTCCCCAGCGTGTCCGCGAAGCCGCCAGGGCGCGTCCACAGCGGCGTCCACACGGGGCCCGGCGCCACCGCGTTGACGCGCACCCCAGGCCCCTCCGAGAGCGCCAGGCTCTTGGTGAGGCTGAGCAGCGCCACCTTCGACACCTGGTAGTCCGGCGGGCTGGCCTCGGGCTGCCGCGCCAGGTCCGAGGCGTTCGTCACGATGGAGCCTCGACGCTGGCGCCGCATCACCGGGAGGACGTGACGGATGGCCCGCACGGCGCTCAGGAAGTTGGTCTCGAAGGTGGCCAGCCAGTCCGCGTCCGAGAGCTGATCGAACGTGCGCGCGTAGCACTGCCCCACGTTGTTGACGAGCACGTCGACCTGCTCGTCGAACGCGCGCAGCAGCGTCCCCACCGCCTGCGTCACCCCGCTGGCCGTGGACAGGTCCGCGGCGGCGGTGACGACCTGGGCTCGCGGCTGAAGCTCCGCGGCGACCTGCGCGAGCCGCTCCACGTCGCGGTCGATGAGGCCCAGCCGCGCCCCCTCGGACGCGAAGCAGCGCGCCGTCTCGGCGCCGATGCCGCTGGCCGCCCCGGTGATGACCACGACTCGGTCCTGGAGTTGGAGGTTCATGCGACGGTCACCTCGGTGATGATCATCCGCAGGGGTTGGGTCGAATCGACGTTCTTGAGCGTGCGTGACAGCCCGGGCGGGATGGCGACGGACAGCCCCTTCGCGCCGGTGTAGCGCTCCGACTCGACGGTGATGGCCGCCGAGCCGCTCAGCACGTGCACCACCTCGGTGGTGCTGGCCGAGAGCACCGTGTCACTGACGCCGGGCGCCAGCTCCATGAGGCGAAAGCGCTTCCAGTCCCCCGTGAAGTGAGGCCGGAGGTCCACGTCCACCGCCGCGCCACCCGCCACGGGACGGAGGTCTGGCAAGTGGAAGCGCGCGGACGGCGCGGAAGGCCCCTTGCCCGGGAAGACCTCCACGACGAAGAAGTGCATGTCCTCGGTCGTGGGATTGGCGATGGCGTGGGCACACCCGATGGGGGTGGTGATGAGATCCCCCGGCGCGCAGGGCTGCTCGACGCCATTGATGGTCATCACCGGGTGGCCCGAGACGATGTAATAGATTTCCTCGGTGCGCAGGTGGACGTGCTCGCCCACCGAGCCCCCGGGCTCGATGACGCCATACTCGACACAGTTCCACTGACCTTCCAGGTGCATGCCATTCATCAACATCTTCCAGCGGCAGGCCCCTTCGCCGCCGATTTGACGGCGGGTGACCGCCAGCCCGCTGATGTCATTGCGGATGGGCCCGAATGGACGACGCTCGCCTCGGACGACGGTAGCCATCACGCCACCTCCTGAGTGGGACCCCGGGTCTGCACCGCGGCAATGCCTGCGCGCACCACGTCCTCTTCGATTTGGGAGATGAGACCGCCCCCCGTCCGATGCGGCTTTCCCAACCCATCCAACAGGATGAAGTCACACATCCCCTTGCGTGGGCGCAGGTAGCCGCGCTTGTTGTCGAGCTGCACCGTGCGGAGGATCTCCTCCGGGTCCAGCGAGGCCGGCAGCGCGGTGGGCACGCCATTGCGAGACAGCAGCTCGTGGTGCGCGAGTTCGTCCGCGCGACTCAGGTAGCCCAGCTCGCCGGCCATGCGCGCGGCAGCGAGCATCCCCACCCCGATGGCGAAGCCGTGGCGGAAGGTGCCGCCGCTGAGCAGCTCGGCGGCGTGGCCCACCGTGTGGCCGTATTCGAGGATGAGCGCCTCGCGTTTCTCGTGCGAGTCGTTGCGCATCACCTTCACCTTGGCCTCCACGCAGAGGTCGATGAAGTCTGTGATGACCTCGGGTGAGTAGCGCCCGTCTGGGCGCAGCTTCGCGGCGACCTCGTCGTAGCGCTCGGGGCAGATGCCCAGCACGTTCTTGATGGCCTCGCAGAGCGCGGACTGGATCTCCTCGCGCGGCAAGGAGTCCAGGAAGTCGAGCTGGTTCCACACGAAGACGGGCGGATAGAACATCCCGAGGTGGTTCTTGCCGCGCTTCGAGTTGACCGCCTGCTTCAGCGACAGGACGGAGTCCGACATGCCCAGCAGCGTGGTGGGCATGTGCACCAGACGGATGCCGCGGTAGAGCAGACCCGCCAGCAGGCCCGCCATGTTGCCTGCCACGCCGCCGCCCAGCGCGATGACGCAGGACTGACGGGTCACCCCGCCCAGGATGGCGCGCTCGGCCAGGTCATCGACCGTGGCCAGGCGCTTCACCTTCTCGTCGACCGCGACGCGGGCAACGAGCGTCGGCGCCACCAGCTTGACGTGAGCCTCCACCTCGTCGATGAGCGCGGACGGCAGCCCTTGGTCGGCGATGACCACGAAGCGGTCTGCGTCCAGGGCGGTCAAGCGACGGCGCAGCTCCAGCCAGGAGCCGGCCCCGCGGCTGATGTAGAAGTCATAGCGGAAGTCCCCGAAGCGAACCTCGCGCTGCAATGGGGAATGCTCCTCTCGGACAAAGCTCATGCCCGCCAACCTCCGTTGGCATCGAGAAAACTCATGTCTTCTCCAGTATGTGGATGCGAGGCCATCCCGGGCTCAGCCGGACCTGTCACGCAAGACGTGGAGGCCCAGCCCGCGTTGGCCGTCGCGGTGGATGGTCGAGAACTCAGTCTTCGTGAGCCTCAAAAATAAAAGCCTGCAAACCAGATTAATGTCAAGCATCCGCCAAATTCGCATTTCACGACCCAGCTTCAACCTCCCGCGAATCACCAACGCACAAGGTTTCACTTCGCTGCTTGCGAATGAAACACCTCGGGTCATTTCGGGAGCCCTCCCGTCGAGGGAGCGCGGGTCGTGGCGAAACACGGGCGCGCCGACGCATCGCCAATCCGAGGAGTGCACGACCCAGGTTTGCCTCACCCAACCACAAACCAGACACCCAGCCATTCTCGGCTGGCGTCTAGACATTCGGCGCAACTTGGGCATACCATCCGCTTATACGGTCTTTGCCGGCTAACCTCACTTGAGACTGAGATGAGGCGGCGGCGGCTCGGACCATCAGCACGCGAGCGGGAGCATGCACGGCGAATCGTCCTGGCCATGGGGCCGAGGAGCGTCCGGAGAGCGTGAGTCCGTTTGCCCTGGGCGTCTGGGGTCAACATGTGCCGTCTCATCTTGGCGAGCGGGCGCTTCCAGGCCCGGGACATCCTCGAGGGCGCCGTGGCGATGGCCGTGGGGCAGACCGCCCGGCACGACAGCCCGCTCCTCTATCACCCGGATGGCTGGGGCGCGGTCTGGCGGGACTCGACCTCACCGAGCGGCATCTCGATGGTGCGCGACCCACGCCCGGCGGAGGTGACCGCGCTGGGGTCGGACCTGGCGCGAGTCCAGACAGACTTCCTGGCTGTCCACGTGCGCCGCGCCAGCCTCTCCACCACCCGTGGGTCCGCCTACACGCACCCGCTGCAAAGACAATCGGACGGGTGGCACTTCATGCACAATGGCAGTCAACCCACCGTGTATCAGCTTTTGGGCCGCGAGCGGTCTCACTTCGACTCCGCCGAGTACTTTGATTACATCATCCCCCCCGGGTCCGAGGCCCTGGATGAGGAAGAGACGCTCGCCCGGCTGCGAGCCATTCCCACCCCTGGCGCGAACTCGGGCAACGCCATCGCCGTGAGCCCGGACCGGGCCTATCTCATCCACTGGCGGGCCGACGTCCGGATGTGGCCCCGCTATTTCACGATGCAGGAGTACACCGAGCCCGGCTTGCGCGTCGTGGCCTCGGAAATCATTCCAACGATTGCCCCAGTGAATCGCTGGAAGGCAGTGCCCATCGACAGAGTCATCGAGTTCCGTTTCGACACCGCAAGGAGGCTTGCATCATGAGCGAACCATGGAATCGCGTCGTCTATGAAGTGGATGGAACCAACCTGGGGACCGCGCCCCTGCGTGGACTCGTCACCGGCGACCACGCGGTGATCGTCCTCAAGGGGCTGCTGTCCAAAGAGGTGATGGCGGCGAACAAGGAGCGCCTCCTTCCCTTGCGACACAGCGCGCAGGTCACCCGGTACGTGAACGGGTCGCTGACGCTCATCGGGCTGTTCCTGGTGAAGTACCTGTCCCGCCTGGACGACTACTTCAAGGACGCCAAGGCGCAGGACGACAAGATCGCCGCACTGGGCATCGACCTGGCGGGACAGGCCCGCAAGCGCATCCGCGAGACGTTTGGCATGCGCCGCTTCGAGGTGGCGACCGAGCCGGATGGCCGGCCCTACGCCAGCTCCAACGTGCGCATCTGCTCGAACGACATCGACACGCCGCTGCACAACGACAACATCATGCGCGACGGCAAGTCCTACCCCATCGCGCTGGCGAACCTGAAGCACCAGCTGAGCTGCGTGGTGTGCCTCCAGGAGTGCGACGAGGGCGGCGAGCTGAGCATCTATCGCAAGCCGTGGGAGCCGGGCGACGAGGTGCACAAGATTCCGGGCGGCCTGGGCTACGACCTGAACGTCGTGGCGAACAAGGCGCATCACCGATTCAAGCCCCAGTCCGGTGACGTGTACCTGCTCAACCCGACGTACTACCACGCGGTGGAGCGCGTGAGCGGCTCGTCGGACCGCGTGACGCTCGGCTTCTTCTTCGGGTTCTACGATGACTCGCTCACCGAGGGCGTGACCTGGGTGTGAGGAGTGCACGGGTGGCCGGCCGCGCGTGAGCGGGCCGGCCACCCCGCGGTCGGTTCAGCCCTTCACGGCGCGCAGCTCGGCGCCGTGCTCGAGCACCCGGCGGAAGGCCTCCGCGATGTCGGCCATGTCGGAGGCATCCCCCATGAGCGCCGCGTGATGGAACGTCACCGAGCGGCGCGTCACGCGCTCACACACCGGCAAGCGGAAGCGCTCGGGGTTGATGCGCTCCTGGTGCGCGGGGCCGAGCGCGAAGCGCGGCCGGGAGCCGGGGTTGTAGAGCTTGCTCGCGAAGAGCGGCGGATAGACGGGGCGCACGGGGAAGCCCAGCTCGCGTCCCAGCGCCTGGGCGATGTCCGCGAGGCTCACGCCCTCCAGCCGTCCCTCGGGCAGGCTCACGACGTAGCCGAAGTACGTGCGGGCCGTGGTCCCCGGAGATGTGCGCTGTGGCTGGAGCCCCAAGTCGAGCAGCAGGCGGTCCAGTAGCTCGGCGTTGCGGAGGCGGAGCGCGTTCTGCTCGTCCAGGACGTTGAGCTGGGTGAGGAGCACCGCGGCCTGAAACTCGGAGAGGGCGCGGTTGCTGCCCATCAGCTCGCGCGTCTCCAGCAGCTCCATCTGGCCCACGGGCGGTGGCGCCTCGAGATAGCAGCGGCCATCCGCGCGGAGCTGCTCCAGTCGGCGGGCGAGACGTGCGTCCTGCGTGAGCGTGGCCCCGCCCTCGCCGCTGGTGAGCACCTTGGTGTGGTGCATGCTGAAGGTCCCCACCGCGCCGAAGGTGCCCACCTTTCGGAACTGGTAGGTGGCGCCGTGGGCTTGGGCGCAGTCCTCGATGAGGTGGAGGCCGTGCTTGCGGGCCAGCGCGCACAGGCGCTCCAGGTCCGCCACCGCCGAGTACAGATGGACCACGACGATGGCCCGCGTCGCCGGGGTGATGGCGGCCTCCACGGCGTCAGGGTCCAGGCAGAGCGTGTGCGGATCGATGTCCGCGAAGACAGGCACCGCGTTGACTCCGACGATGGTCGACGCGGACGCCACCCAGGACAAGGGCGTGGTGATGACCTCGTCCCCCGCGCCCACGCCGCACGCCTCCAGCGCCATCATCAAGCTGGCGGTGCCGCTCGAGGACGGGACGCAGTGCGCGCTGCCGTTGTAGTGGGCGAACGCGCGCGCGAAGCGCCGCTCGAAGGTCTCCACGCCTCGATAGGGGCCACTGATGGACCAACGCCCGGAGCGAAGCACCTCATCGAGGGCATGGGTGACGCCGGGAGCGGGCTGCGGCCAGAGCGGCCACGGACGACTGCGCACGGGTGTTCCACCGTGAATGGCAAGACGCGAGTTCAATGGAGTTGTCCTTTCCGGTTCGCGCGGCAGGGGGCCGCTGCTCATTCCGAATCGACTCGCGAGACGATATCAGGGCGCTGGCATTCCGGCAATTCACAGACATCCACGTCGCATTCACAGACACCGCTCGCACAACCTGCTTCGTCACATCGCGCGAGACATCCGTCTCGACCTTGACAACCCATCACTCAAGCCGCCCATCGAGCCTTCGCCGCATTTCATGGATTATTCGTTAGCCCCGGCGACAACATTGGAGTACGCCAGGGCCGCTGTCTCACCTGGAGGGTGTTCATGAGCGCGAGCCGTCCCGCCGTATCGGAGGTATTGAAGTCCGTCTGGCTGTGGTCCGCGGTGTTGGCATGCGTGGCGTGCTCGGGCGAGGGGCCTGCGCCCACCGCTGAGTCCTTGGGCACGGCCGAGTCCGCCCTGGTGACGCGGGAGAGCGTGGCGCTGGGCATCTCGCACTCCGTGGTGGTGAAGGCGGACGGCACGGTGTGGACCTGGGGCGACAACACGTCCGCGCAACTGGGCGATGGGACGACCACCAGTCGAGTGATGCCCGCGCAGGTTCCGGGACTCACCCTGGTCACCGCGGTGGCGGCGGGCAACGTGCACAGCCTGGCGCGCAAGGCGAACGGGACGGTGTGGGCCTGGGGCACGAACAACTACGGCCAACTGGGCGACGGCACCATCACCCTGCGCGTTCTTCCCATCCAGGTGCCCGGCCTCACCAGCGTGGCGACGGTGGCGGCGGGCTATTGGCACTCGCTGGCGCTGAAGTCGGACGGCACGGTGTGGGCCTGGGGTGACAACTCCCTGGGCCAGTTGGGAGACGGGACGACGACCTCTCGCCGGTCGCCGGTCCAGGTGACGGGATTGAGCAGCGTGGTGGTAGTGGCGGCGGGCTATAGCCACTCACTGGCGCTGAAGGCGGATGGCACCGTGTGGGCGTGGGGCACCAACACCGATGGCCAGGTGGGCGATGGCACCCTCACCCAGCGGCTGACGCCCCGGCAGGTGCCCGGACTCACGGGTGTGTCCCTCGTCACGGCGGGCTACCAGTACTCGTTGGCCGTGAAGTCGGATGGCAGCGCATGGCTGTGGGGCGACAACTCCGCGGGACAGCTGGGCGATGGCACGACGACGGATCGCACCACGCCCACCCGTGTGCCGGGCCTCACCAACGTCACGGGGCTCACGGCGGGCGACGACTACACGCTCGCCCTGAAGTCGGACGGCACGGTCTGGGGTTGGGGCGCCAATGCGCAGGGGCAGTTGGGCGATGGCACGACGACGCAGCGATTGACGCCGACGCAGTCTTCGGGACTCAGCAGCGTCGCGGTCGTGACGGCGGGCAACTTCCACTCGCTGGCGCTGAAGACGGATGGCACCGCCTGGGCGTGGGGCCGCAAGGACTCGAGCCAGTTCGGAGACGGCACGCCGTCCCGCTTCCTCTATCCCACGCTCTTCGCGCTCTCGGACGTCGCGTCCGTCGCGCTGGGCAACCAGCACACCCTCGCGCTGAAGACGGACCACACCGTCTGGGCCACGGGTGAGAACCGCTGGGGACAGCTTGGCGAGGGGAGCACCGCGCGGAGGCTGAGTCTGACGCAAGTCACCGGCCTCACGGACGTGCAGGCCGTGGTGGCGGGAGACAGCCACTCGCTGGCGCTGAAGACAGACGGAACCGTGTGGGCCTGGGGACGCAATGACTATGGACAGCTCGGCGACGGCACCACCACGTCGCGCTCCGTGGCCGCACCCGTTCCGGGTCTCACGGGCGTGAAGGCGCTCGTGGCGGGCACGCACCACACCCTGGCCCTGAAGCTGGATGGCACGGTCTGGGGTTGGGGACGCAATGACCTTGGCCAGTTGGGTGATGGGACGGGCGTGCAACACCTGATTCCCACCGTGCTGCCGGCCCTGGCGGGCGTCGCGTCGCTCACGTCGGGCGCGCACCACGCGCTCGCGCTCCTCAACGACGGCACGGTGTGGGGCTGGGGATACAACGCCTATGGGCAGGTGGGCGACGCGACGACCGCGAACAAGCTCGGGCCGACGAAGGTGACGAGCCTGCCGAACACGACGGCGGTGACGGCCCTGGCTGCGGGCGCCGAGCACACCCTGGCTCTGATGGCGAGCGGCACCGTGATGGGCTGGGGCTACAACGTGTACGGCCAGTTGGGCGACAACACCACGACTCGGCGCGCGCTGCCCGTGCTGGTGCAGAACCTGACCGGCGTGACGGCCTTGTCCGTGAGCGCGCTCGGGCGCCACGGGCTCGCCCAGACGAGCGACGGCACGTACTGGGGCTGGGGCTACAACGCCTTGGGGCAGATTGGTGACTTCGGGACCGGCTATCGCGTGCTGCCCAGCCAGGTCACCTACCTCGGGGGCGTGACGAGCGTGACTGCCGGATATCAGAACTCGGTGGTGACGATCTCGGACGGCAGGGTCTGGTTCACGGGCAACAACTTCTACGGCCAGCTTGGCAACGGCCGATCCGGCTACGAGATGACACCCGTCCAGGTGTGGTGAGACTCACTCGCGATGGGATTGGCGATGATTGGATTCTCTTTGTATCCTCTCCGCGGGGGTCCAACGCCATGAATCCAGAGCAAATCCTCTCCAGCCTGACCCGGTATGTCGCGCATGAGATTCTCGAAGACTCCGCCGAGGATCTCACGCCCTCCACCCCGCTGCTCGAGTTGGGAATCCTCAACTCATTGGAGACCGCGCGGATGATGGGTTTCGTCGAGAAGCAATTCGGTATCACCGTGCCCGCGGATGCGATGAAGGTCGAGAACCTCCAGACCCTCTCCGCAATCGCAGACATGGTGTGGGCGTGCGCACGGGCGCGCACGCCGTAACACCGCAGGGAGGACTCCCCCACTCCGTCAGGGGGAGTCCTTCTGGAGTCCCAGCAGCGCCTGGACCTGCTCGTCCGAGAGCTGCTCCAGCATCTCGAGCTGCCCCGCCAGGGCATCCGCGTCCTCCGCCAGCGCGCCGACGAGCGTGTCCGCCACGCGGGGCGCGGGAGGGGGCGCGGGTTGCTCGAACCAGTAGCGGCTGCGCTGGAAGCAGCTCGTGGGGAGCACGACCTTGTCGCGGCGCTGGTCTCGATAGAGGTCCTTCCAGGAGACCTCCGCGCCGAGCGCCACGAGCCCTCCCAGGCAGGCCATGAGCGCCGCTCGGCCGTCCTGGTCCCCACGCATGGGGAAGACCTTGGACGGGTCTGAAACCCAGCGGAGTCGCTCGGCGAAGGGCACCCAGCCCGTGCCTGGCCCCAGCTCCACGCCACCGCTCAGCTCCTGCCGGCGCAGCGCCTCCACGACGGGGGTGAGTCGCGACAAGGCTCCGGCGCGCGCGCCCGACGACGGCCCCACGAGGAAGGAACACCAGGGCGCGCGGGGTTGAGCGTCACGGCTCGGTCTCGCGGCAGCGAGGAGCGCCTCACGCGCCGCGCCCCAGACCTCCGGGCTCCACGCGTGCGGTGTCTCGCGCAGCGCGAGCGACGCGCCTCGCTGACGCAGGTCGGCCGCAAGGGCTTCGACCTGCGCCCGTTCGCCCGAGAAGTGGCCGCGACCGTCCGCGGACACGCTCAGCCAGGTGACGTCGGGATGCAGGGCCAGCGTGGCTTCATGCGACTCGAAGGCTTCGAGCATCAGGGCGGCTCCGGGTGCGGAGCGCTCCAGACGGTCGGCCAGGGCCGCGACGTGGCGCATCCCCTCCTCCCACGACATCGCACCCGCCGCGCAGGCCGCCGCGAACTCGCCCGTGCCGAAGCCCGCGACGCATGCGGGCGTGATGCCCCAGTCCTTCCAGAGGCGCACGAGGCCGGCCTGCAACGCGAAGAGGCCCGGCAAGGCGAGGCGCGGTGGCAGCGCGGCGGACTCCTGGCCTCGCGCGGCGAGCAGCGCGTCGATGAGGGGCCGCCCCAACGCACTCTCGCAGCGCTGCACGGTCTCTCGGAACGCCGGCTCCGATTCCAGCAGGGCCCTGCCCCACTCCAGTCCTTCCCCGTTCGCGCCACCGAAGAGGAACGCGGGTCGGGGACGCTGCCTCCCGGTGCCCGCCCACCTCGCGGTTCCAGTCTCCGCGCCCTCCAGGAAGGCGGCGAGGCTTCGCCGCGCCTCGGAGGCGTTCGAGGCCACGAGCGCGAGCCGATGACTGAAGGCGACACGGCCGGTGTTCGCGGTGAAGCAGACGTTCGCGAACGCGGCCGGCGACACGTCGTCCGAGGAGAGCTGCGTCACGTACCGCTGCGCCAGCTCTCGCAGCGCGGGGGCCGTCCTCGCGGACAGCGTGAGGAGCTGCGTCGAGGGAAGGTCCGCCGCGGGCTCACCTTCGAGGACGGGGGCCTCTTCGATGAGCACGTGCGCGTTGGCGCCGTTGAAGCCGAAGGCGGTCACTCCCGCGATGCGCCGCTGCGAGCCTCGCGCCCAGGGCGTGGCTTCGCGGGTGACGCTCACGGGCAGCTCGCTCCAGCGGATGTTGGGATTCGGCGTCTCCAGGTTGAGGTGCGCGGGGAGTCGCTCGTGCTGGAGCGCGAGCACGACCTTGATGATGCCCGCGACGCCCGAAGCGCCCTCCGTGTGGCCGATGTTTGTCTTCACCGAGCCGACGAGCACGGGGTTGTCGCGCGTGCGCCCAGGACCGAAGACACGGCCGAGCGCCTCCATCTCGATGGGGTCGCCAATGGCCGTCCCTGTTCCGTGCGCCTCCAGGTAGCTGACCTGGGCGGGCTCGACGCCTCCGGACTGGAGCGCGGCCCGCATCACCTTGGCCAGCGCGGTTCCATTGGGGACCGTGAGGCCGCTGGACTGGCCGCTGTGATTCGTCGCGGAGCCTCGGACGAGCGCGAGGATGGGGTCACCATCCGCCAGCGCATCCGAGAGTCGCTTGAGGACGAGCATGCCGCAGCCTTCGCCTCGGACGAAGCCATCCGCGCCCGCGTCGAACGTGCTGCACCGCCCCTTCACGGAGAGCATCCGCATCGCGCAGTTCACCACGGAGGTGAGCGGCGAGAGGACCAGGCTGATGCCGCCCGCCAGCGCGAGGTCGCACTCGCGCGTGCGCAGGCTCTGACAGGCGAGGTGCACGCTCACCAGCGAGGACGAGCAGGCCGCGTCCACCGCCAGCGTCGGGCCTTGGAGCCCGAGGATGTACGCGAGCCGCCCCGCCGCGACGCTCAGCCCCGAGCCCGAGGCGGTGTGCAGGTCAATCTGCGTCGCGTCCTTCATCAGGTGCGAGAAGTCCTCGTTCATCATCCCCACGAAGACGCCGGTGGAGCTGCCCTTCAGGTCCGTCGCGGACAGGCCCGCGCGCTCCAGCGCCTCCCACGAGACCTCCAGGAGCAGGCGCTGATGGGGATCCATCCGCGCGGCCTCGCGAGGCGAGATACCGAAGAACTGTGGATCGAAGTCCTCCACGCCTTGGATGAACGAGCCGTGGCGCGTGTACATCTTCCCGGGCGTGCCCGGCGTGGGGTCGTAGTACGCGTCCACGTCCCAGCGCGACGCGGGGATGGTCGAGATGGCGTCACGCCCCTGGTCGAGCAGCTCCCAGAAGGACTCGGGCGTGTCCGCCCCACCGGGGAAGCGCAGGCCCATGCCGATGATGGCGATGGGCTCGCTCAGCGCGAGGGCCAGCTTGGGTTGGAGCTTGCGCGCCGCCAGCGCCAGCTTGAGCGGCGGCAACTCGGAGATGCGAGGCGAGGAATCCGTCGTCATGGGTGTCTTTCGAAGCGAGGCTCAGCGGGAGCGGCGCAGCATGGCCTGCACCTGCCCGTCATCCAGGTCGTCCACGTCCGCGAGCAGGGCGTCCACCTCCGCGTCCTCGGCGACCTTGCGCTCCTTCGAGGCGTCGCGCAGGCCGAGGACCTCGACCGCGAGGTGCTCGGTGAGCGCGTTCACGGTGGGATTGTCGAACGCCACGGTGGCGGGCAGAGAAGCCCCCAGGCTGCGCTGGAGGACGTTGCGCAGCTCCACGGACATCAGCGAGTCCATGCCGAGATCGAAGAAGCCCTGCGCGGGATCGAGCGGCTCGAGCGCGGGCCGGCCGAGCACGCCGTTCACCAGCGTGCCCACGTGGGCGCGCAGCGCGGCGCGGCGCTCATCGGGTGGCAGGCGATCCAGCTTCGCGCGCAGGTTCTCCACCGCCGCGGGCGCCGCGGGCTGGAGGAAGCTCTCGTAGAGCGGCAGTCGGCCATGGCGGCCCAGCACCTCCCAGTCCACCGGGAGGATGCCGAGCTGCCCTCGCAGGGACAGGGTTTGCTCCAGCACGCGCAGGCCATCCTCGGGAGGGATGACGCCGAAGCCGAGCATCTCCATGCGGCGTTGGAGCTGCGCCTCGGATGCCGCGCCCACTTCCGCCCAAGCCCCCCAGTTCAAGCTCAGGCCCGGCAGTCCGGAGGCGACGCGCAGGTGCGCCAGTCCGTCCAGGAAGGCATTGGCCGCGACGTAGCCCGCCTGCCCCGCCGAGCCGATCAACGAGGCCGCCGAGGAGAAGAGGATGAAGAAGTCCAGCTCCGTCTGGCGAAGCGCCTGATGCAGGTTCCACCCTCCGGCGACCTTCGAGGCGAAGACCGTCGCGAAGCGCTCGGGCGTCATCTGCATGAACAAGCCATCGTCGATGACGCCCGCCGCGTGCAGGACCCCGCGCAGGGGTGGACGGCCCTTCAGGCCCGCCTCCAGGCTCTGCTGAAGTGACTCCGCCCGCGACACATCGCACGCGAGGATTTGGACCTCCACGCCCCGCGCCTTCAATGCTTCGAGCCGCGCGCGCACCTCCACTGCGGGCTCTCGCCGTCCGAGCAGGAGCAGGTGCCGCGCGCCCCGCTCCGCGAGCCGCTCCACCGCGGCCCATCCCAAACCACCGAACGCGCCGGTGACGAGGTAGCTCGCGTCTGGGTTCAGCGTGGGCTCTGGCTCGGACATCGTCAGGCGGCGACTGCGCGCCAGGCGGGCCACGCGGCGAGACTCGCCTCGCCAGGCGACTTCGTCCTCGACACCGCTGCCGAACAGCTCGGCCTGGAGGTGTTCAACGTCGCGCTCGGAGGAGCGTGGATCCAGGTCCACGCGGCGGCAGTGAAGCTCTGGATGCTCGCGGGCGATGGCCTTGCCCAGGCCCCATACCGCCGCGCCGCCCAGGCTCTCCACCGACTCACGTTCCAGCACGGACTGCGCGCCGCGCGTCACCAGCCACAGGGACGTCGGCGCCTGCTTGTGCGCGCGGATGAGCGACTGCGCGAGCTTCAAGACCCGGGCGCTTTGCGCCAGGACCACGTCCGGCAGCGCCGCGCCTTGTGCCGCGTCCTCCACGCTCCACAGGTCAATGACATGCAGTGGCGACGTGGCATCCCGCTTCGCGAGCAACGCCTCGACGCGGGCCTCGTCGGTCTCCGTCGCCGTGGCGCCTCGTGCCGCGGTCACGGCACGCCAGCCCTTGGCTTCGAGCCGGTCGGCCAGGGCGCGTCCCAAACCCCGCTCGTCCGCGAGGATGAGACATTGCGCGGGCTCGGCCTGGGTCGTGGCCGTTGCGCGGGGACTCTCCCGCCAGGACAGCTCATAGAGCCAGTTGCGCAGGCGCTTGCCACGAGCGCCCAGGAAGCCCTCGCGCGTGACTCGCCGCAGACGCAGTCGCTCGACCTCCGCGACTCGCTCGCCCTCCGGCGTGAGCAACACGAGGTCGCAGGCGTACCCCGGTCCCGATGGATCCTCGGTGCGGGCCACCCTCGCGTGCACCCACACCTCTTTCGCGCCCGGGTTCCACACGCGCACGGGGCCGACTCCGGCGGGGAGATAAGCGGCCTCCGCCGACTCCTCCACCACGGCCCCCACCATCTGGAAGCACGCATCCAGGAGCGCGGGCGGCAAGGCGTAGCGCCCCGCATCCGCAACAGCCGTCCCCTCCAGGACGAGCCGCGCGAGCACCGCGCCTTCCCCACACCACAGGCCCCGGATGGCGCGGAAGCTGGGGCCATACGCGAGCCCCGCCCGCAGGAGCTTCGCGTAGTAGCCCTCGACGTCCACCTCGCGAACCAGTTCGCCTTGGAGCCGCGCGAGGTCCACGCGCGCCCCCGGTACGGCTGGGGCCGAGGACAAGCGACCGTGCGCGTGGAGTGTCCAGGTGGGCTCGGGCTCTCCCGGGGCTTCGTCCTGACTGAAGATCTCGAACCGCCCCGCGCGATCTCCCTCGGGGGTGTAGAGGAGCTGGAGGCGTCGCTCCGTCGCGTCCGCGAACAGGAGCGCCTGCGCGAACGTCACCTCGTCGAGCCGTGCGGGTCCGGCGCCCAGCAACGCGGTGCCAGCCGCGAGCCCCATCTCCACGTACGCCGCCCCTGGCATCACGACCTGACCGAAGACTCCGTGGTCGCGCAGGAACGCCGGCCGGGATGGCGCCACGAAGGACTCGAAGGCGCGCACCTGCCCTGGCGAAGCCTGACGACGCCCCAGCAAGGGATGACCCTGCTCGGTCCCCACGGTGTCCCTCGCGCGCGTTCCCTGTCGATCCCACTCCGTACCCGCTAGCTCCATCCAGTGCTTCCTCCGCTGAAAGGGATAGGTGGGAAGCGCCACCTTGCGCCGGTCCCACCCTTCATCGAGCCCCACCCACCGCACCGGTGCCCCGGCGACATAGAGGGACGCGAGTCCCTCCAGCAGCTGCTTCCAATCCGAGTGCTCGGGCCGAAGGCTGGCCACCCACTTCGGCCCTTCGCGCGGAATGCACTCCTGCCCCAGGGTCAGCAGCGTGGGACGAGGCCCCAGCTCCACGAAGCACTGGATGCCCGCGCGCTCCAGCGTCTCCATGCCGCGCGCGAACAACACGGGCTGACGCAAGTGGTCCACCCAGTACCGAGGCCGGGTCACCTCCTGCCCCGCCTCCTCCCCGCTCACGTTGGAGATGAGGGGAATGGACGGCGGCTGCAGCCGCACCTTCGCCACCGCGCGCTCGAACGCATCGAGGATGGGGTCCATCCGCGACGAGTGGAATGCATGCGAGACGCGCAGCAGCGTGCCCCGCTTGGCGTCGCGCGCCAGCTCCGCCAGACAGTCGCGGACCGTGTCGTCGTCACCCGAGAGCACCACGCTGCGCGGACCGTTGATGGCCGCGAGCGACACCCGTCCGCCGTGCTTGGACAGCAGCGCCTCCGCCGTCACCGCGTCGGTGGAGACCGCGGCCATGGCCCCACCCGAGGGAAGCGACTGCATCAGCCGGGCGCGCGTGGCGATCAGCTCCAGCCCCTCTTCCAGGGTGAAGACGCCGGCCACACAGGCGGCCACGAACTCACCCACCGAGTGCCCCATCACGGCGTCCGGCGTGATGCCCCACTGCATCCACACCTGGGCCAGCGCGTACTCGAGCGCGAACAGCGCGGGCTGCGTGAAGCCCGTCTCATCCAGCCGGGCCCGGGCGTGCTCGTCCCGTACCTCGGGATAGAGCAACGAGGTGAGGGATTGCCCCAGCATCGGGGCGAGCACCTCATCGCACCGGAGCAACGTGCGACGGAACAGCGGCTCGCTCCGGAACAGCTCCTCGCCCATGCCCAGCCACTGCGCGCCCTGTCCCGTGAAGAGGAAGGCGCACCGGGGAGTGCCCTCCTGCTTCCCCTGGAACATCGACGGCGCGGGCTGCCCCTGCTGGAACGCGCGGAGCTGCTCGCGCATCGCCTCGCGCGAGGCGCCGACCAACGCGAGCCGATGCCGGAAGTGGGTGCGGCCCGTGTTGGCGGTGAAGCAGACATCCTCCAGCGGCTCGGACGTCGGCGCGCTGAGCGCCTCCTCGTAGCGCTGGGCGAGCGTGTTGAGCGCCTCCGGACTCCGCGCGGACAGCGCCAGCACCTGGACGGGACGTGGATTCTGCTCAACCTCGCGCGGAGTCTCGGCGGGCGCCTCCTCGACGAGGACGTGCGCGTTGACGCCGCTCAGACCGAAGCCGCTGATGCCCGCCACCCGGGGCGTCTCTCCGGCCGGCCACGGGGTCAGCCGCGTGGGGATGGTGAGGCGCAGTCGGGCCCAATCCACCGCGGGGTTCGGCTGGCGCAGGTGCAGGTGGGGCGGCAGCTCGCCATGGCGCAGCGACAGCGCGACCTTGATGAGCCCGGCCGCGCCCGCCGCGGACTCCAGGTGCCCCAGGTTCGTCTTCACCGAGCCCACGCGAAGGAGCGCCTCGGGCCCGCGTCCCTCGCCGAGCACGGCATCCAAGGCGCGCAGCTCGATGGGGTCGCCCAGCGGCGTCCCCGTGCCGTGCGCCTCGATGTACTGGACATCCGCGGGCTTGAGCCCCGCCGAGTCGAGCGCCTTGCGCAAGAGCTTCTCCTGCGCGGGGCCGTGCGGCACGGTGAGTCCACCGCTCGGTCCGTCGTGGTTCACGGCCGAGCCTCGGACGAGGGCGAGGATCCGGTCCTTGTCGCGGCGAGCATCCGACAGCCGCTTGAGGACGAGCACGCCGCAGCCCTCGCCGCGCCCGTAGCCATTGGCCGAGGCGTCGAACGTCTTCGAGCGCCCGTCCGGCGCGAGGGCCCGCATCTTCGACAGGACGATGTTGTTGTCCGGATGGAGGATGAGGTTCACGCCGCCCGCGA
>JAEMGR010000051.1 GCA_016458225.1 Myxococcaceae bacterium JPH2
CAACAACATCGCGTGGCGCAACGTGAACGTGGTGAACCTCAGCCCGCTCGTCGTCTCACAGAACTTCAACTTCCGCGTGCGCAACCTCCTGCAGGAGGGCACCAGCGCCGCCGCGCTGGAGGTCCGCGTGCCCGAAGGGCCGTCCTTCCTCGAGCAGGGGGACATCACGCTCACCCTGGACCCCGAGCTGTGGGCGAACTGGGGCAAGAAGGGCACGGGCTTCGAGGTCATCGGTGACGGCGTCGTGCGGATAACGGACCCGAGCCTCGCGCGCCTCGACGACCTCCAGATTCCGTCCCAGGCGGGCCCGATGGTGCAGGTCACCTTCTCCGCGACGGAGGAGGCCCGCGCCGCGCCGGCCCGGCAGTTCGCCGTGCAGGTCGTCCAGTACTCGGAAACGGACGAGGCGCGCGGCGACCTCACCGAGGTTGGCGGGGTGGGCTACGACATCACCGTCGGCGTGACGGAGCCGTAACGCGAACACCGACGCCTCAGGGCATCGGGGGGCGGGCCGCGCTCATCGCGTCCCGCCCCTTCGCGCGCTGTTCTCCTCGCGACGCGACTCCCCCGGACTCTGCCGACAAACCGACGCGACACCCTGGCCTCCAGCACGAGCCAGATGCCCTGAAGCAGCAGCGCGCGGTGCGCGGAAACCCTCCTCCCGGGAGATTCCAGACCCAGGTGCTCGGTTTCCATCAGAGTGGACCTTTCCAGGTGCGCGCGGATACTGTGGCGCCACCGTCCGCGGGCGGTGGGGGTTGGTCTGAATGGGTTCCAGTTCAGTTGTCGTGGGGACGGACCTGGTACAGGTCTCCGCGGTCGCAGCGTCCATGGAGCGCTTTGGGATGCGCTATCTGGAGCGACTGTTCACCCCCGACGAGTTGGCCTATTGCCTGCGTGAACCGCGCGCCGCTCCGGAGCGGCTGGCCGCGAGATTCGCCGCGAAGGAAGCCACCTTCAAAGTGCTGCGCGTGCACGAAGAGCCCGTGCCCTGGCGCGCCATCGAGGTGGTGCGTTCACCCGAGGGCTACTGCGACCTGGCCCTGCACGCCGAGGCGTTGGCCTTGGCGCGCGCGCGCGGCCTGACGGGTTTCTGCGTGAGCCTCACCCACGAGGCGGACTACGCGTCCGCCGTCGTCATCGCCGAGCGAGCCACGGGCGCCACGGGCCCCGTGGTCGCTCCTTCCCCTGCCACCTCCACGACTCCCCAGTGCCATGACTGAAGCCATCCGCAACATCCTCAAGGAACACGGCCGTCTGTCCGTCGACATCTCCACCCTCACCGACGCGGCGGACCTGTACCAGGCCGGCATGACGTCCCACGCCAGCGTGAACGTGATGCTCGCGCTGGAGGCCAACTTCGAGATCGAGTTCCCCGACAAGTTCCTGCGTCGAAGCGTCTTCTCCAGCGTCTCGGCGATCAGCGAAGCGGTCGACGAGATTCGGGCGGCCCGGTAGCGCCATGACGACCGTCATCGCGCAGGAAGGTGCTTCACCGGTGGGCCCGCGCCCGCTGGAGACCGTGGCCCGCATCGCCTCCGAGGTCGCTCGCGTCCACGCCGACGCGGTGGACCGCGAAGGCCGCTTCCCCGCCGAGGCCATCGAGGCGCTCAAGCGCGCCCGGCTGCTCGGGGTGCTCGTGCCCGCGTCGCTCGGCGGGCCGGGGCTGGGCTTGGACGAGGTGGCGGCCATGTGCGAGGCGCTGGCTCATCACTGCGCCTCCACGGCGATGATCTTCGCCATGCACCACATCCAGGTCGCGTGCCTGGTGCGGCATGGCCAGAGCTCGCCCCTGCTCCGCGCCTACCTCACGGAGCTCAACGAGCGCCAGGCGCTCATCGCCTCGGTCACCTCGGAGGTGGGCGTGGGCGGAGAGATGCGCGCCAGCGTCACCTGCGTCGAGCAGCGCGATGGTCGCTTCACGTTGGACAAGGACGCCACGACCATCTCCTACGGCGAGCACGCGGATGACCTGCTGGCCACCGCGCGCCGCGCGCCGGACGCGCCTCGGAGCGATCAGGTGGCGGTGCTCCTGCGCAAGGGGGACTTCACCCTGGAGCGCACGAGCGCGTGGGACACGCTGGGCATGCGCGGCACGTGCAGCCCGGGCGCCAAGGTGCGCTCGTCCGGTCCCGCCGAGCAGGTGCTGCCCGTGCCCTTCGCGGACATCGCCAGCCAGACCATGGTGCCGGTGTCCCACGTGCTGTGGAGCAGCGTGTGGTTGGGCATCGCGGCCGGCGCGGTGGGCCGCGCTCGCGCGTTCGTGCGGCAGCAGGCTCGCGCCAAGCCCGGCACCACCCCGCCCACCGCGGTGCGGCTCGCCGAGGTGCACAACCAACTGCAGACGCTGCGCGCCAGCGTGCACGAGGTCTCCAGCGACGCGGGGCGCCGCATGGCGGCCGGAGACCCGGAGGCCCTGTCCTCCATCGGGTTCTCGCTGAAGATGAACAACCTCAAGGTGTCCGCCTCGCAGCTCGTCGTGGACATCGTCCACCGCGCGCTGCTCATCTGCGGCATCCAGGGCTACAAGAACGACTCGCCGTTCTCACTCGGCCGTCACTTGCGCGATGCCCACTCGGCGGCGCTGATGATTGGCAACGACCGCATCCTCGCCACCAACGCCTCCCTCCTGCTCGTCCTCAAGGACGAATGACGCTTCTTCCCTGACGCCGCGCGCGCCGCTCGTTCCGGGGCGCGCGACACCCGCGGCCCTCTCCTTCGCAGTCCCCTGGAGTTCCCCCGTGTCTGACATTTCCGCGCAGGACTTCCACGACGCGCTCGTCGCGCACAAGCTCATCCTCCCCGTCGGCGTGCCCGGCGCGTTCGGCCGGGGCCCCGTGTTCGAGGACGTGCTGCGCCGCTTCGGCGACCTGGTCACCGAGGCCGCGAAGGACGACGGCGCCGAGCAGATGCTCTTTCCGCCCATCATCGACCGGCGCGTCTTCGAGAAGAGCGACTACCTCGAGTCGTTCCCCCAACTGGCCGGCACCATCTTCAGCTTCGTGGGCAACGACGCGCAGCACCGCGAGATGATGAACTGCGTGCACGAGGGCAAGCCCTGGTCGCAGTTCCAGGCCATGACGGAGGTCGTGCTCGCGCCCGCCTCCTGTTACCCGGTGTACCCGCAGTTCACCGGGACGCTGCCGGAGAAGGGCCGGCTGGTGGACGTGCAGAACTGGGTCTTCCGGCATGAGCCCTCGCCCGAGCCCACGCGCATGCAGTCCTTCCGCATCCGCGAGATGGTGCGCGGCGGCAAGCCGGAGCAGGTGGCGGACTGGCGCGACCAGTGGCTGGAGCGCGGCCTGACGCTGCTGCGGCGGCTGGGCCTGCCCGTCGAGCCCGTCACCGCGTCGGATCCGTTCTTCGGCCGCGGCGGTCGGATGCTCGCGGCGAACCAGCGGATGCAGAAGCTGAAGTTCGAGGTGGTGGTGCCGGTGTTGTCGAAGGAGAAGCCCACCGCCATCTGCTCGTTCAACTACCACCAGGACCACTTCGGGCTCCTGTTCGACATCAAGACGCAGGACGGACAGGTGGCCCACACCGCGTGCCTCGGCTTCGGCCTGGAGCGCGTGACGATGGCCCTGTTCCGCACGCACGGCTACGTCCCCGCCGAGTGGCCGACCGAGGTCCGCAAGGTGCTCTGGCCATGAGCATCGTCTCGGTCCTCGGAGTAGACCCCCGCGCCTACGTCAAGCACGCGCTCCACGCGGAGGGCTCCCTCTGGGTGGAGAAGAACTGCTACGCCGACCTGTGGATCGAGCTGCTCCACGCCCAACGCCTGGACCCGCTCCCGTTGCTGGCCTTCTCCCTGGCGCTCGACTTCGTGGGCGACCAGTGGACCTTCTTCAAGCCGCCGCATGAAGACCTGCACACGCTCTATGGCTTGGACGTGCAGGAGCTGAACGTGTGGCGGACGCTGGCCGAGCACGCCGCGCTGCACCTGAGCGCGGGCCGGCTCGTGCTCACCGAGGCGGACGCCTTCTACCTGCCGGACACGGCGGGCACGGACTACGGGCGCCAGCACACGAAGACGACCATCGCGCTGGAGACCCTGGACGTGGAGGCGCGCCGCCTGGGCTACTTCCACAACAGCGGCTACTACACGCTGGAGGGCGCGGACTTCGACGGCGTCTTCCGACGCGGCGGCACGTGGGACCCGAACGTCCTGCCGCTGTTCGCCGAGTGGGTGAACCTGGAGCGACTGGAGCGCCACACGCCCGACGAGCTGCGCGCGCGCTCACGGCGACTCTTGACGCATCACCTGCGCCGCCGTCCCGCCCAGAACCCGTGCGCGCGCTTCGCGGAGCGGTTCGGCCAGGACGTGGATGGACTGCGCGGGGTCGGCATCGACACGTACCACGCCTATGCCTTCGCCACGCTGCGACAGGTGGGCGCGAACTTCGAGCTGGCCGCGGCGTACCTGCGTTGGCTGGACGGCGGTGCGTCCAGCGGGCTCGTGCGCGCGGCCACCGAGCTGGAGTCCATCTCCTCCGCCGCCAAGACGCTCATCCTCAAGGGTGCGCGCTCGGTGGCGGCGCGCAAGCCCGCGGACTTCAGTGAGCTGCTCGGGACGATGGTGACCGGGTGGGAGCGCGGCATGGCCCAGCTCGCCTCGGACGCGGGCTGACAGGCGAGGACCATGGGCCGCATTCGTTCCGTCAGTACCCACCGGGTGACGCCGCTCGATACCGGTTGGCAGGCCGTGGCGGTGGAGCCCGGCGCCGTGGATGCGCCCTCGCGCCTCACGGCACAACCGCTCGCGTGGCTTGCCGCGAGTGTTCCGGGCACGGCCGCCTCGGCCTTGCGTGAGGCGAAGGCGTGGGACCTGGACTGTCCCCCGCCTGCGCTCGAAACGCGGGACTGGTGGTACCGCGTGGACGTGGTGCTGCCCGCGCCCGAGGACGGCGCGGTCTTCCTGTGCTTCGACGGGCTGGCCACGCTCGCGGAGGTGTGGCTGGACGATGCGGTGGTGCTGCGCTCGGACAACATGTTCCAGGCGCACGCGGTGGACGTCACCGCGCAGGCGGGCGCCACGCGGCGGCTGGCCATCCGCTTCCGCGCGCTCGCGCCCGCGATCCAGGAGCGCCGCGCGCGGCCCCGTTGGCGCACGCGGCTGGTGGACGCCACGCACCTGCGCTGGTTCCGCACCACGCTGCTGGGACACATCCCGGGTTGGTGCCCCGCCGTTCCCCCCGTGGGGCCCTGGCGCGCCGTGCGGGTGGAGCACCGCCGCCACCTCTCCCTCGAGGATGCGGATGTGCGCGCGACGCCTCACGGCGACGGCGGACACGTCACGGTGGATCTCCAGGTGAAAGCGTTGGGCCGCGCGCGGGTGGCCTCCGCGACGCTGGAAGTGGGCGCTGCGCGCGCGGCGCTGAGGTGTGAGTCCAGCGGCGATGGCGTCTGGCGCATCCGAGGCGAAGGCGCGCTGGAGAAAGTGGAGCGCTGGTGGCCCCACACGCACGGCGAGCCCACGCTGTATCCGGCTCGCGTGGACGTGGTGCTGGAGGGCGGCGAGCGCGTGACGCTCGACGTGGGGCGCGTGGGCTTCCGCACGGTGGAGCTGTCCCAACGTGACGGGGGCTTCGCGCTGTCCATCAACGGCGTGCCGGTGTTCTGCCGCGGCGCGTGCTGGACGCCGCTCGATGTCGTGTCACTGAACGGGGCGGAGAAGGACTACGCGGAGGCGCTGGAGCTGGCACGCGCGGCGGGCATGAACATGCTGCGCGTGGGCGGCACCATGGTCTACGAGGACGACCGCTTCTACGACGCCTGCGACGCGCGCGGCATCCTCGTGTGGCAGGACTTCATGTTCGCCAACATGGACTACCCGGCCGAGGACCCCGCGTTCCAGGCCAGCGCGCGCCGTGAGGCGGAGCAGTTCCTCGCGCGCGTGCAGGGCAGCCCCGCGCTGGCCGTCCTCTGCGGCAACAGCGAGGCGGAACAACAGGCCGCGATGATGGGCCTGCCGAGCGAGCAGTGGACGGGCCCGCTCTTCACCTCGCTGCTGCCCGACGTCAGCGCGCGCCTGAGACCGGACGTGCCCTACTGGCGCTCGTCCCCGAGCGGCGGCGCGATGCCCTTCCATACCCGCGAGGGCGTCACGCACTACTACGGCGTGGGCGCGTACCTGCGGCCGCTGGAGGACGCGCGGCGCGCGGGCGTGCGCTTCGCGTCCGAGTGCCTGGCCTTCTCCAACATCCCCGAGGACTCCACGCTGGAGCGCGTGCTGGGAGACGGTGAAGCGCCCGGACACCACCCGAAGTGGAAGGCTCGCGTGCCGCGGGACTCCGGCTCGGGCTGGGACTTCGAGGACGTGCGCGACCACTACCTGCGCCTCCTGTTCGACGTGGACCCCGCGCGCCTGCGCTACGCGGACGTGCCGCGCTACCTCGCGCTGGGACGCGTGGCCACCGCCGAGGTCATGGCGGCCACGCTGGCCGAGTTCCGCCGCCCCGGGGCGTCGTGCCAAGGCGCGCTCGTCTGGTTCTTCCGCGACCTGTGGCCCGGCGCCGGCTGGGGGCTGGTGGACGCGACGGGCCTGCCCAAGGCCGCGTACTACGCCGTCAAGCGCACGCTGCAGCCCGTGCTCCTCGCGCTGTCGGACGAAGGGCTCGATGGGCTGGACGTGAACGTGACCAACGACACCCGCGAGGCGCTCGACGTGGAGCTGGAGGTGACCTTCTACCGCGACGGCGAGGTGCCGGTGGCCAGCGGCAAGGCCTCCGTCGTCGTCCCCGCGCGAAGCGCCATCAGGCGCTCCACCGAGGCGATGGTGGGCCACTTCGTGGACTCCACCGAGGCCTACCGCTTCGGCCCGCCGGGCCATGCGCTCACGGTCGCGCTGCTGCGCGAGCGCACCACCGGCCGAGTCCTCCAACGCGCGTTCCACCTGCCCGCGGCGACGCGCGCCGCCCCTCCTCGCGAGCCCGGGCTGGAGGCACACGCGAGTCCCCTGGGTGACGGCGGGCACCTCGTGCGCGTGCGCGCGAAGCGGTTCGCGCAGTCCGTCTGGTTCGATGTCCCTGGCCACGTGCCCGAGGACAACTACTTCCACCTGGCCCCCGGGGAGGAGCGCGCGGTGGTGCTGCGTCCTCGTCCCTCGGCTCGGCCGTTCCGGGGCTTCGTACAGGCGCTCAACGCGGCCAGCCCCCAGCGCATCGAGTCGTCCGCTCCCGCGGCCTCGGGAGGAATCCGTCCATGAGCCCGAACGCCGCGAGGTCCACGTCCGAGCCCGGCCAGGTCCCCGCCCCGCCCCCCGAGGCCCACGCCCTGCCCCTGCCCCTGGTCCTCGGCCCTGAGTCCCGCCGACTCTTCGGCTGGTACCACCCGCCGCAGGGCGCTCCAGCGCGTCGGCTGGGTGTCGTGCTGTGCAACCCCCTGGGCTACGAGGCCATGCCCGCGCACCGCACGTACCGCCATCTGGCGGCGCGGCTCGCCGAGGTGGGCTTCGCGGTGCTGCGCTTCGACTACGACGGCACCGGAGACTCCGCGGGCCACGACGGTGAACCCGGCCGCGTCGCCGCGTGGCGCGAGAGCGTGGGCATCGCCATCGACGCGCTGAAGCAGCGCGCGGGGGTGCGGCACGTGGGCCTGTTCGGGCTGCGCCTGGGCGGACTGTTCGCGCTGATGACAGCCGCCGAGCGCGACGACGTGCGCGCGCTGATGCTCTGGGCCACCCCGGCGACGGGTCGGGCCTACGTGCGCGAGCTGCGCGCCTTCCGACAGCTCAAGGAGAAGGAGAACGCGCAGGCGCCACGCAACGCGGCGGCGGACGCGGGTGAGGAGATCGCCGGCTACCTGCTGCTGCCAGGCACCGCCGATGACCTCTCCGCGCTGCGCCCATTGGAAGCGGCGCCGCGCGCGGTGCGCCGTGCCCTGTTGCTCGGCCGCGATGACCTGCCGGGCGCGGAGGCCCAGCTCGCCCGACATCTGCAGAGCCACGGCGTGGACGTGTCCAGCCCCTCGGTGCCGGGCTACGCCGCCGCGATGCGCGACGCGGAGTTCACGCTGTTGCCCGAGGACGCGCTCGACACGTTCGTGCGCTGGATGAGCGACACCGATGCTCGCGAGGAGCCGTCGGAACTCGTGGCCCATGCGGTGGCCTCGGTGGGCCACACCCCATTCGAGTGCACCGCACCGGGCGGCGCGCGCGTGCGAGAGCGCGCGGTGCGCTTTGGCACCGGGGGTCGGCTGTTCGGCATCGTCAGCGAGCCGCTCTCGGGGCGGGCCGAGCGCACCCGCGCGGGCGTGCTGTTCGTGTCCGTGGGCGCCAACCACCGCATCGGGCCCAACCGCATGCACGTGACGCTGTCGCGCGAGCTGGCCTCGCGTGGCTTCGTGGCCATGCGAATGGACATCGGCGGCGTGGGGGACAGTCCTCCCGCGCCCGGCGAGCCCGAGCATCCGCTCTACTCGAAGGCCTCGGTGAGAGACATCCAGGAGGCCATGGACTGGCTGGGCGAGGCGTATGGCCTGCGCCGCCATGTGGTGGCCTCGGTGTGCTCGGGCGCGTTCCTCACGTTCCACGCGAGCGTGGCGGATGAGCGTGTGGCGGGACACATCCTCATCAACCCGCAGACCTTCGTCTGGCGCGCGGGCGACTCGCTCGTCATCCGCCAGCGCGAGCAGCGGCCCGCGTACGAGACGTCATTCAAGTCCACGCGCTTCTACCGGAGCGCGGCCCTCCAGAAGGAGACGTGGCGCCGGCTGATGCGCGGCGAAATCCAGGTGAAGCGCATCGCGCGGGAGATGCTGTCACGCGCGATGAAGCAGGCGCAGACCCTGCCGCTGCCCGGGCCGCTCCAGAGTCCCGAGCAGCGCCAGCACCAGGACGTGCGCCGCGCCTTCGTGTCCTTGGCGGACCGGGGTCTGGAGTCGCTGCTCGTCTACAGCGCCAACGACGGCGGTCTCGACGTCATCGAGCGATACCTGGGCCCGCGCGCGCGCAAGCTGGCCCGTCGTCCCAACTTCCGCTTCGAGGTGGTGGACGGCGCGGACCACACGTTCACGCCGCTGTGGGCCCAGGCCCATCTGGGTCAGCTCATCTTGAGCTTCATCACTCGGAAGTTTGGCTGAGCTGGGGCTGCCTGGGGGCGAGGGACTTGTCGAAGAAGTCCCCCACCTGCGCGAGGTACGCGTCGCCGTCTCGCGTCTCTGCGTAGTGCCCATGTCCCGCGCCGGGAACGAGCACCAGGGCCCTCGGATCTCCCGCGAGCGCGTACAGCTTCCGCGCCATGTCTGGAGGCACGGCGCTGTCCTCCGTGCCAGCGATGAGGAGCAGCGGGCGGGGCGCGAGCTTCCCCACCACGGCCTCGGGGCGCAGGTCCTCCAGGGCGAGCCCCGCGTGGCGCGCGGCCAGGACCGCGGGAACAGACGTCACGGGCCCCCACGCACCGAACTCGTGGGTGAGCTGCGCTTCCAAGCGGGTGAACGCACCGGCGAGCGCCACCGCCGCCACACGCGCATCCTCGGAGGCCACGCGCGCGGCCACCGCGCTGCCCATGGAGAAGCCGAAGACACCCAGGCGGGACGGATCCACCTCGGGCTGATGCGCGAGGAAGTCGAGGCCCGCACGCACCGCGGCCCGATGCTCCGCCCCCCACGTCGGAGGCCCCGGGCTCTCACCGTGCCCCGGCATGTCGAGCAACAAGACTCCGTGCCCTCGACGGGCCAGCACCGCCGCCTCGCGGACGAGGTCGAGCCGGGTGGAGGGCGAACCATGGACGAGGACAATGGCCGAGCCCAGGCGGGGCGCGACGTACCAGCCTCGGACCTGCGCGCCCGCGTCGAAGGTGAGCGTGACGTCGCGCGGATGGAAGCCCGAAGGGAGTCCATCGCGCGAGGCGGGCGTGAACGCGGGATGGAGCGCCACGCGCTCATAGCGATACGTCCGCCACGCCTTCACGCCCACGACCGCGCAGCCTCCCAGCACGCCTGCCAGCAGCCACATGAGCCATCTCGTTCGCATGAGCCCGTCCGGGGCCTCATGCTGTCATGAGCGACGCTCGCACGCGCGGCCACGACGGGCCGCTGCTCGCTCAGTTGGCGGAGAAGCTCATTCGCGCGCTGCCCTCGGCGCACTTCACGTCCACCCAAGACAGGTCGGTGTCCAGTTCCACCCCGTCCTGACGGAAGCGGGCCAAAGCGATGCTCTCCTGGTCGCCCGCGGCCAGATGGGCCAACCGGTACTGCTTGTTGTTGGCCAGCCGCAGGTCACAGGACGTCCACGGGCGCGTCTCCAGATTGTGAATCACGAGCCGCTTGAGCGGTCCGATTCCACCGAGCACCACGCGCCCCTTGAGAGACTTCGCGACCGCGGGGACAGCGGCGGGCGCAGGCTGCGCGGTCGCAGCCACGGGAGCCGCCGCGGGCGCGTTGGGAGTCGCCGCCACGGCAGGCGTCGCGCGAACAGGCCGACGGCGATTGCCCCGGTCATCCGTCACGGGCTGCGCCCGGGGAACGAACAGCTTCACACCCGCGGGAGGTGCCTCATCCGCGTGAAGGCGCGACAGGTGCTCGCCGCTGATCTCCATCACCAAGGCCTTGCCGAAGCGAGCCCTGCGGCCATCCGCTCCGGGAGACCCCACCAGTTGGATCTCCGTGCCCTTGCGCATCCCATCCAGGCGACCGGCGCGGACATAGAGCTGTCCCCCGTCCTCGATGACCTCATAGAACGCGCTGGCCTCATCGGACTCGGCGGGCATCGCGTCTTCCTGAGCGGACGCCTCGGCGCCGCGAGCCGGGGCATCCGCGTTGCGAGCAGGAGCCTCATTCGAGCGAGCCGTGGCTTCCGCTCCGCGCGAAGGCACCTCATTCGAGCGGCTCGACGGCGCCGGGTGCGGTGCGGGCTCCACGCGGGCGACGGGCTCGGAGACCGGGGCAGCGCCCTTCCCGCTGCGCGTCATGAGCACGGCAATCAGCGCGCACGCCAGCACGCCACACACCACGACGAGCGCCAGCATCGTGGCGCGCTGTCGCCGAGCCTCCGGAGGATTCGACGCCGCCCCCGTCATCGCCGGCGAACCGACGGCAGTCGCGATTGGCAGGCTGGGCGAACTCGGCGCAGGACTCACGCCCGATGCCCCGGAAGCCGCCGGGACGTGTGCGTTCGCCGGCGTCGCCCCCGAAGCAGACACGCCACCACCCGTCCCCGAGGAAGCAAAGGCCGCGGTGCCACCACTCTGCGCGGACGTGGCCACTCCCCCACTCTGCCCCGTGGAGGCCGAAGCACCACGGCCTCCCTGCACCCCAGATGATGGCGTTCCCCCGGACGAGAACGTCCCGCCGCTCCCATGCGTCGACGAGGACGTGGCCTGCACCGCGGCGCCTCCCGAGCCCTCCCTCACGTACGTCCCCGCCATGTCGGCGGCGTGGACATCGGGCGCGGTGGGCAGACGGCGGCTGAGCGTGGAGATGAGCCGGCGCTGCTCGGCGAACTCCTCCGGACAGAGGTCTCGCAGGTACGTGCCCACTTCCTCGGCACCCGCGCGCTCGTGCCAGCGGATGGCCTCCTCGTTCAACGCGCGCGCGAAGTCATCGGCGCGGGCGTAGCGGTCGTTGACCTCGGGCGCCAGCGCGCGGTGCACCACCTTGTCGAGCGAGGCCGGAATCTCGGGCCGCACCGAGCGCACGGACGGGATGTTCGGGCGCCCCATCGCGGCGATCATCTGCCCCACCGACTCCGCGTCGAACAGGCGACGACCCGCCAACATCTCCCAGACCACCACGCCGCACGAGTAGATGTCGCTGCGGTGGTCGAGCTTCTCCGCGCGCGCCTGCTCCGGAGACATGTAGCCGAGCTTGCCCATCACCGTGGACGGCAGCGTGTGCGCGCTTCCCGCCGCGCTCTTCGCGAGGCCGAAGTCGATGACCTTGGTCTCCCCTTCGTAGGACACCATCACGTTGTGGGGCGACACGTCGCGATGGACGATGCCCAGCGACAGCCCATCCGGGCCCACCTTGCGGTGCGCGTAGCCCAGCGCCTCGGCCACGTGCTGACCGATGTGGAGCGCGATGGGGATGGGCATGGGCGCGCCCACCTGTGAGGCGCGCCCCAGCACGCGCGACAGGTCCACGCCGGGCACGTACTCCATCGCCATGAAGAGCGTGCCGGAGACCTCGCCCAGGTCGTACACCTGCGCGATGTTCGAGTGCTGGAGGTGCACGAGCAGCCGCGCTTCGTGCTGGAAACGTTGGACGAACTGAGGGTCCGCCCCCATCCGCGGCAGGATGGTCTTGAGGACATACAGCTTCTCGAAGCCCCCCGCGCCCACGAGGCTGGCGAGGTGGACTTCGCCCATCCCGCCTTGTCCCAGGCGATGGATGAGCTGGTATCGACCAAAGGTGGTGGGAGGGGTTTCTGACATGGCCGCGCAGCCTATACCGCGCGGCCTGGCTGACGCGCGCTAACGCGCGTCAGGCTGGGCTTCCCGCGCACGGGAAGCAGTCACAATCGGGCGCCGCCCGACTTCCAGCGGCGCTGCTTGCGGCGGGGACGCGCAACCACCGCGACCCACAGCACGAGCAGTGCCGGAACAAACAATTGAAGGGTTTGGATCATCTATCTCCCCCCGAAATATGGAGCCCGGGTCTGACGTTCCCGCGCGCCCGTTCCTGATTCGCTCGCGGGCTATAAAGCGCCCATGTCCGAGACCTCCGACGAGCTGTCCGCTACCTCACGCATCCGAGGCCTGGAGCAGGTGGATCGCCTGTCCATCCCCCTTCCCCACGGCACCGAGGTGACGACCCGCGTGGAGCGTCTGGCCTCGGGGGGCCGGCGCATCCCCCAGGGCGTGGTGGGGCGCGTGGTGCGAACTCGGGACGGCGGCTGCGACGTGCAGATCGTCGGTGTCGGAGAGGTCTGGTATGCCCGCGAGGAGCTGGTCCCTCGGCGCCCAGGACAGGTGCGGTTCGCCCACCGGCGCGAGGCGGCCTGGACCGCGCTCACGCCCTGCGTCGTGCTGGAGACCCGCGTGGGCAGCCACGCCTGGGGCCTGGCCGACGAGAACTCGGACGTGGATCTGCGCGGCGTGTTCGCCCTGCCCTTGTCGTGGACGCTGGGGCTGGGAGAGCCGCCCGTGGACCTCGTGTCCGCCGACGGCAGCACCACCTACTGGGAGGTGCGCAAGACCGTGGAGCAGGCCCTGCTCGCGGACCCCAATACACTGGAGACGCTGTTCGTCCCCGGCGCGCGGGCCCTGGACGACACGGGCGCGTGGCTCTTGGAGACCCGGGGCGCGTTCGTGTCGCGGGCCATCTTCGGCAGCTTCGGGCGCTATGCCATGAGCCAGCTCGACAAGCTCACCCGGAGCCAGCGGCTCGCCGAGCATCGGGACCTCGTGCTCGGCTGGCTGTGCGAGGAGCCCGCGCCGGACCTGGACGAAGTGGCCCGGCGACTCGCGGCCCTGTCTCCGCGCGCCGCGCCCACCGAGCAGGAGGGGCAGCTCGCGGCCCGCACGTACATCAAGCAGCTCTACCGCTCGCTGTCGGACCAAGGCCTGCTCGCGAGCAACGACTTCGCGGCCCTCACGGTCTACGCGCGCGGAGGCGGACAGCGACCGCCCACGGCGCGCGAGCTGCGGCCGAAGAACGCCTACAACCTGCTGCGGCTGGTGGCGCTGGCCACGAGCTGGCTGCGCGAGGGTGAGCCCGTCTTCGCGGCGACCGGGGCCCTGCGCACGCGGCTCCTGGACATCAAGCAGGGCCGCGTCCCATTGGAGGACGTGCTGCGCGACGCCGAGGCCATGGCGCCCGAGCTGGAAGAGGCGCACCGGACCAGCCGCCTGCCCGAGCAGCCAGACTATGGTCGCGCGGACGCGCTGCTGCGGCGCGTGCGCCACGAGGTGGCCCGGCGCGCGGTGCTCCAGACACCGGGACCGCTGGGTCGAGACGCGCCAGAGGCTCCGGCGCTGGAATGGAAGGACATGGAATGAAGGGCACCTTGACGGACCATCAGCGGCGCATCGCGGACCGCGCGCTCGATGAGGAATCCGCGCGCCGCGAGCACCTGGTCATCTCGCTGTCGGGCGCGCACGCGTATGGGTTCCCGTCCCCGGACAGTGACCTGGACTTGAAGTGCATCCACGTGGAGCCCACGGGCTCGCTCCTGGCGCTCACCCCGCGCGTCGTGCCCGCCGAGCGGCTGGAGATCATCGAGGGCGTGGAGGTGGACTACTCGTCCAATGAGTTGCAGCCCGCGCTGCTCGGCATCCTCCAGGGCAATGGCAACTATCTGGAGCGCGTGCTGGATGCCATTCCGCTCCGCACCTCGCCCGCGCTCGAGTCGCTGCGGCCTCGCGTGCGCGCGGTGCTCTCACGCCGGCTGTACCGGCACTATCGCGGCTTCGCGTCCGGTCAGCTCCGCGAGTGGGAGAAGAGCGGGTTCCGGTCCGCCAAGCGGCTGCTCTATGTGCTGCGCACCGCGCTCACGGGCGCGCACGCGCTGCGCACCGGGCACGTGCAGACAGACGTCACCGAGCTGCTGGAGCCCTACGGCTTCGCGCCGGCCCACGCCCTGGTCGAGCAGAAGCTGCGCGGCGAGAAGAGCGAGCTGCCCGACGCGCTCAGCCAACACTGGCGTGGAGAAGTGGCGCGAGCCTTCCAGGTGCTCGATGACGCGCATGCCGCATCGGTGTTGCCCGAGGAGCCTTCGGCCGAGAGCGTCGCCGCGCTGGAGCAGTGGCTCCTCGACGAGCGCCGCCGCCGCTTCGGGCCTTGAGCCGCGCCAATCTTCCCGGTGACTCCCGCCTCTGGCATGTTGCCGCCCATGGCGAGAGTCACTGGAATCGGGGGCGTCTTCTTCAAGTCCAAGTCGGACCCCAAGCAGCTCGCGGCCTGGTACGCACGACATTTGGGATTGCGGCTCGAGGAGTGGGGCGGCGCGATCCTGAAGTGGCCCGAGGACAAGGCCGAGGACCGCGGCCTCACCGTCTGGCATGTCGCGGCGAACACCAGCGAATGGTTCAGCCCGAGCGAAGCGGGCTTCATGATCAACTATCGCGTGGATGACCTCGACGGGCTGCTCGCGCAGCTCCGCCAGGACGGCGTCCCGATTCTCAAGGGACCGGAGTCCCACGAGAACGGTCGCTTCGCGTGGATCCTCGATCCCGACGGGAACAAGCTGGAGCTGTGGCAGCCGCTCTGAAGCTACCCCTCGCCTTGGGGCAGGCGCTGCCGGAGCGCCTCCACCACGTGGTCGCGGAACACCGCCACCTTGCGCGGCAGGTGCTTCGCGCTCGGCATGACCAGGTAGATGCTCCCGTTGAGCAGCGTCCAGCGGGGCAGCACGCGCACGAGCCGCCCCTCGCGAAGGTCCTGGTCCACCAGGAACGTGGGAAGCGCCCCCAGCCCCGCGCCCCGGCGGATCGCCTCGCGCACGAAGAACATGTCGTCCGAGACGAGCCGTGGGTTCTCGGGGAGCTTCACACGCCATGCGTCCTGTAACGAGACCCCGCGCATGGAGGTCAGCATCACCCAGTCATGCGCGGCGAAATCACTCGGCCGACGGGGCGTGCCACGCGCCGCGAGGTACGACGGCGCGGCATACAGGTGCAGTGTCAGCGAGCCCAGCCGCCGCGCCACCAGCCGTGAGTCCTTCAGCCCGTCCGCCATGCGGAACGCGACGTCGAACCGCTCCTTCACCAGGTCCACGGTGCGCGAGGTGAGCACCACCTCCACGCGGACCCGTGGGTAGCGTCGGCCGAAGCTCATCAGGACCTCCGCCAGCACCTCCGTGCCGAAGTCCGCCGTCGCGGTGACTCGCAGCGTGCCGGAGGGCTCCGCCTCCAGCTCCGGGACGTCCGCCAGCGCCTCCTGGACCGCCTGGAGGCGGGGCCCCATCCGCTCGTACAGCGCGCGACCCGCCGTGCTCAGCGCCACCGTGCGCGTCGTCCGGTGGAGCAGCCGCACGCCCAGGGCCCCTTCCAACGCGGTGATGGCCCGGCTCACCGAGGACTTCGTCACGTCCAGCCGGCTCGCCGCCTCCGTGAAGCTTCCCGTCTCCGCGACCGCCACGAAGACCGACAGGTGATTGAGGTCCATTGTTCCTCCAACGCAACAGTGTAACGCGTGAGCGCGCATTGCGCCTCAGACGCAACAACGACACATAGGCGTCGAACCTCGCAGTCTGGAGTCCTCGCCATGCGCAAGCCCCTCCTCGTCACCGGCGCCGCCGGACAGTTGGGCCGTCAGGTCCTCGAGCTGCTGCTCGCCGCCAACGCCGGCCCCCTCATCGCCACCACGCGCGACCCCGAGAAGCTCCGCGACTTCCAGGCGCGCGGCGTCACCGTGCGAGCCGCGGACTTCGACGCGCCCGACACCCTCGCCCAGGCGTTCGCGGGCGCGGAGCGCATGCTCCTCATCAGCACGGATGACCTCACGCGCGTGGGCCGTCGCCTGACGCAGCACCGCAACGCGGTCGCCGCCGCGGTGGCCGCGGGCGTGAAGCACGTGGTGTACACCTCGCTGACCCACCCGGATGCGTCCTCACCCATCACCTTCGCGGGTGACCATCGCGGCACCGAGGAGGCGCTGGCGAAGAGCCCGCTCGGATACTCGGTGCTGCGCAACAACCTGTACGCGGACCTGCTGCTCTACACCCTGCCGCGCGCGCTCGCCTCCGGCCAGCTCGTCTCGGCCACGGGCGACGGCGGCGTGGGGTTCGTCACCCGCGAGGACTGCGCTCGCGCCGCGGTGGCGGCCCTGACCGATGGCTTCGAGGGACGCCGCGTGCTGGATGTCACCGGCCCCGAGGTGCTCACGTACGCGCAGGTGGCACGGCTCGCCACCGAGCTCCTGGGGCGCCCCGTCACCGCGGTGTCCGTGCCTCGCGAGGCGCTGGAGGAGGGGATGAAGCAGGCCGGGCTCCCGCCCCCGCTCGCCGCCGCGCTGGCCTCCATCGACGCGGGCATCGCCCAGGGGAAGACCGCCCTCGTGACGGACGTCGTGCGGCAACTCACGGGCCGGCCCGCGCAAGACGTGCGCGGCTTCCTCACGCGGAACAAGGCCACGCTGCTCGCCAGCACGTGAGCCCGCGAGCCCCGAGCGCGCGAGCACCTGTCCATCGCATGCGCTCCGGCACTATCCTCGCGGACCATTCTTCCGGGGGGATGTCATGCACATGCGGCGAATCATCCGGCGGTGGGCCAGCCCCATCGCCGTGCTGAGTTGTTGGTTGAGCGCGGCGAGCGCGCTCGCGGCCAATCCATTCAACGAGGGGATGGTCACCCTCACCCTCGATGACGGCTGGGCCACCCAATTCACGGCGGCCCGCCCCGCGCTCAACGCGCGAGGCATCCACGTCACCTACTTCCTCATCACCCACGCGCTCTCCGAGGGCTGGAACGGCTACCTGACGGTGGAGCAGGTGCGCACCCTTCAAGCCGAGGGCAACGAGCTGGCCAGCCACACGCTGACCCACCCGGACCTCACCACGCTCTCGCCTGGCAACCTCACCGCCGAACTGCATGACTCGCGACTGTGGCTCGCCAGCACGTTCGGGTTGGCCTCCGTGCCGGCCTTCGCGCCGCCCTATGGCGCCTACAACGCCAGCGTGCTCGCGGCCATCAAGCAGGAGTACGCCAGCAGCCGCACGGTGAACGGGGGCCGCAACTTCCAGGACACCGTCATCTACGAACTGCGCGGCAACGACGTGAACCGCAACGTCACCGTGGCCACGGTGCGCGACTGGATTGACCGCGCCATCGCCGAGAAGAGCTGGCTCGTCCTCTTGTTCCACGAGTTCACCAGCGGCACCCCCACCCGCGACACGCAGTACCGCACGGCCAACTTCATCGCCATCCTCGACTACATCCGCACCCGCAACGTGCGCACCGTCACGATGACGGAGGGCGTGGCACTCACCGAAGGCCGCACGGAGCCGCCCCCCTCGCAAGGCCGGGTCATCTTCGACGACGCGCTCGGCAATGGCTTCCAGGACTGGTCCTGGGCGGACCACAGCCTGGACGAGTACAACACCGTGCACGCGGGCTCGGCCGCCATCCGCGTCGAGCCGGATGACTGGGCCGGCCTGTACTTCCATCACGACGGACTGGACCTCGCGGCCTACCAGTCCATCGACCTCTGGGTGCATGGCGGGAGCACCGGCGGCCAGCAGGTCCGCATCGCCCTGCTCGACGGCACCACCCCGCTGGGAGACATCCGCCTGGACACCGCGCTGGGACACCCCATCACCCCGGGCACCTGGGAGAAGGTCTCCATTCCGCTCAGCAGCCTGGGTGTGTCATCCGGCACCCTGCGAGACCTCTACATCCAGGACGACTCGGGGACGAACCAGGGCACGCTGTACCTCGACGACCTGGTGCTCGTGCCGCGCTGACCCGGAGGCGACAGCGCGGGAGCACGCACGCTAGAAAGGCACCATGCGGAACAAGAGGCTGCTCGGACTCGGCGCGGGGCTGCTCCTGGTGGGCGGCTTCGTGCTCAAGACGCTCGCGGACGCGGGCCAGTTCAAGCACCTGTCGCCCCACTTCGCCGGCCACTGCGTCCCCGTGGCCGGCATGCCCGGGGGGGAGGACATCACCTTCCACCCCACGACGGGCGAAGCGTATGTGTCCTCGGATGACCGGCGCGCCACCCAGGCGGGCCACCCTGTCCCAGGCGGCATCTACCGCTTCGACCCCACGGGCGCCTCGCCGCCCACGCTGCTCACCGGCACGTTCTCCGCGGACTTCCACCCGCATGGCCTGAGCCTCTACGTCGCGCCGGATGGCACGCAGACGCTGTTCGTCATCAACCACCCGTCGACCGGAGGCGCCCAGGTCGAGCGCTTCCAGGTCAGCGCGGAAGGGGCACTCGTCCACACGCGGACGGTGCGCGACCCCGCGCTCGTGTCGCCCAATGACCTCGTCGCGGTGGACGCGGAGCGCTTCTACGTCACGAACGATCACCACTTCCCGCCCGGCTCGTTGCAGGTCGTCGAGGACTACCTCCAGTTGGCGCGGGGCAACGTCGTGTACTTCGACGGCAAGGGCTTTCACGAAGCCCTCACCGGCATGGCGTTCGCCAACGGCATCAACTGCTCCGCGGATGGGAAGACGGTGTACCTGGCCCAGTCCGTGGCCCAGTCGCTGTCCGTCTACACGCGCGACGTCGACACGGGAGCCCTCCACCTGCGCCACACCCTCCCCCTGGGCACGGGCGCGGACAACATCGAGCGCGACGCGACGGGAGCGCTGTGGATCGCCGCGCACCCCAAGCTGCTCGACTTCGCCTCCTATGCCGCGGACGTGACCGAGACGCGGCGCGCGCCCACGCAGGTGCTGCGCCTGACGCCCTCGGGAGACACCTTCCAGGTGGAAGAGGTCTACCTGGACGACGGCAGTCACATCTCCGCGGCCGCGACGGCCGCCGTGTCTGGCAAGCAGCTCCTGCTGGGCCCTGTCTTCGCCAAGAACCTGCTGAGCTGCGTACTCCCATGAACGCCCCATCCCTCCCGCGCCCCGCGCCCGACGCCCACCCCATTCCGGAGGCCCGTCCCATCAAGGTGCTCCACTACCTGGAGAACGTCGGCATGACGGGGGTGGAGACCTTCCTCCTCATGCTCTGCGAGTCCCAGGCGCGCTCGGGCCGCGTCGTGCCCGCCATCGCCTGTGTGCTGGAGGACCGCGAGGAGCTGCAGCGCAGCGCGCGGGCCCTGGACATCCGCGTCATTCCCTTGCCGTCTCCAGCGGGCAGCGGCAGCGGCTTGGGACGCAAGCTGCGCTCGGCCCGGCTGCGCGCGGAGCGCGTGAGCACCCTGGCGCGCCTGCTCAAGCGAGAAGAGATGGATGCCCTCCACATTCACGCGGTGGGCATCGCGGGCATGGACGCGTTCGTCGCGGCCGAGCTGGCTGGGACTCCCTCCACCCTCGTCACCCATCACGCCACGTTGGCGTGGTTCCGCCAGGGTGGGCGCACCTCGCGGATGAGCGACGCCACGTTCTGGCTGGAGAAGCAGCGGGCCAGCCGCGCGGTGATGCCCTACGCCGCGGCGGCACGCGAGCTGGAGGCCAACGGCATGCCCGCCGCGCGCGTGTCGGTGGTGCCCTTCTGCGTGGACCTGAAGAAGTTCCCCGGCCGCCCCGAGCGCCCGCTCAACCCCGAGGCGCCCTTCCGCCTGCTGATGGCGGCGCGGCTCGTGCCGGGCAAGGGCCACGCGGAGCTCTTGAGCGCTGTCGCCAGCCTCAAGGACAAACATCCCCGGCTGAAGCTCGTCATCGCGGGCTCGGGGCCGCTCTCGGACGACATCGCGGCCCAGGTGGCTTCGCTCGGCCTCTCCGACGTGGTGGAGCTCACCGGGCATCTGTCCAATGAGCGCATGCCCGCGCTGCTGGCCACCGCGGACGCCATCGTGCTGCCCAGCTACATGCCCGGCGAGACGTTCCCCATCTCCCTGCTGGAGGCCATGGCCACGGGGCTGCCCGCCATCGGCACGCGCTGGTTCGGCATCCCCGACATCATCGACGACTCGCGCACGGGCTACCTCGTGGAGCCGCGCGATGCCCCGGGGCTCGCGCGCGCCATCGATGCGCTCGTGTCGGACCCGGCCGCCGCCGCCCGCATGGGACTCGCCGGGCAGCAGCGGGCCCGCACGGAGTTCTCCTCGGACGGCGTGGCCGCGCGCTACGAGCACCTCTACCGCGCCAGCCTCTAGCCCGCGCTGGGCGGGACGTAGGCGCTCAGCCGCTCGCCACCCAGCTCGGACGTCACCGAGCCCACGTCCACCGCCACCCGCGGGCGCAGCTTGGCGTCCGAGGGGACGTACCCCAGCTCGATGAGCCCCAGCAGCTCCTCACCTGGCTGCATGCCCAGCGCCTCGCGCAGCGGCGCCTGCTCGCCCAACGGCGTGCTCTTCCAGCCCGAGCCCAACCCCAGCGCGTGCGCCGCCAGGCACACGTTCTGCGCCGCGGCCGCCGCCGAGGCGAGCTGCTCCCAGCGCGGCGCGGGCGACGGCTCCTTGGGGCTGGCGATGACGACCACCTGGAGCGGCGCGCGCAGGGCCTTCATCCGCTGACGCTCCAGCACTTCCGCAGGCATGCCCGGGTCCGCGGCGCGCGCCGCGGCGACCAGCGCCTCGCCCAGCCGCTCGCGTCCCGCCCCCCGGACGATGACGAAGCGCCACGGGCGCTGGAGCTTGTGGTCGGGCGCGGTGACGGCCGCGCGGAGAATCTGGTCGAGCTGCTCGCGCGTCGGCTCCGGGCCCGTCAACACGGGCGCCGTCCGGCGCGTCATCAGGCATTCAAGTGCGTCCATGAGGTCCTTCTTCCGGGCGCGGACCCGCGCCCCACGGTCTTTTTCTACACACCCTGCGGCACACCGTCGATGCCACCACTCGCTCCCTCCTTCGGAGGTCGGGCGAACGCCCCAGCCAACGTGGCGAGTCGGGCGGCGCGTGGACCCACGCACCGTTCCTCCGACCTGCGGCCAGGCGTGCGTGACGCGACGCTCCCTCCTGCCCGAGCGTTCAATTGCACACATCTCGCACACGAATACCCGACGGGTCTGCAATCCCTGTCACAATCGTTCCCCCACACGCCAGCGAGCCCGACCGGACCTATGAGTCAGACACGACCCGTTTGATAACAAAAACCAGCCGTGACACATCTATGTGCCGCGGCAGCACTCCCCCCTCGCTGGCGCAGTCCAGACATACATGGAAGTCGATCGCCACCTGCTCTTGAGCATCTTCGTTGTCGAAGCGGATGAGCAATTGGGAGGCATTGAAGAGGGATTGCTGGAGCTGGAGTCCAATCCAGACTCGCCCAGCACCCTGAAACGCCTCTTCCGGCTTATCCATACATTAAAGGGGACGGCGAACTCGCTTGGGTTCGTGCAGCTCAGCGAGTTCGCCCACGTCGTGGAAAGCCTCATGGACCGGCTGCGCCAGCGCACGCTGGTCGTCACGCCGGAGCGGGTGAGCCTGCTGCTGCGGGCCGTGGACTCCCTGCGCGCCCTGATGCCCTCGACCACCGGCGAGTCCGGGGACGTGCCGCCCAGCGTGAACGCGGTGCTGGACCTGCTGGCCACGGACATCGCCTCGGCGGCCGAGCCCGCCGCGGAGGCCGAGGCCCTGGGCGACGACGAGAGCCCGTCCCCCATGGAGCCTGCCCGCGAGTCGACCGGGGAGCTGGCCGCGCACACGCTGCGCGTGGACGTGCGCCGGTTGGACAGACTGCTGGACCTGGCGGGCGAGCTGACCATCGCCCGCGAGCGCTTGGGGCGGCTCCTGCACAAGCTGGAGGGCGCCGAGGCGGCCTCCCTGCGCGAGGCGAGCTGGGAGGTGGACCTCGTCTCGCAGGAGCTGCAGGAGCAGGTGATGCAGCTTCGGATGGTGCCGCTGGCCCCCACGCTGCGGCCCTATGCGCGCACGGTGCGCGACGTCGCGGCCAGCCTGGGCAAGCGCGCGCGGCTGGACGTGCAGGCCGGCGACGTGGAGCTGGACACCCGGCTGGTGGAGCAGCTTCGCGCGCCCCTGACGCACCTCATCCGCAACGCGCTGGACCACGGCATCGAGCGTCCGGAGGAGCGGCTGGCGCGGGGCAAGGAGCCCTGCGGCCAGCTCGTCCTGCGCGCCCTGCATGACGCGGGCGCCACCGTCCTGGAGCTGTCGGACGATGGCGCCGGCCTGGACCGCGCGGCCATCGAGCAGCGCGCGCGGGAACAGCGGCTGGCCTCGCGGCCCGAGCAGCTCGACGACGCGGCGCTGTCTTCGCTCATCTTCGAGCCTGGCTTCACCACCACCCAGGCCGTGACGGAGTACTCGGGCCGAGGCGTGGGCCTGGATGTGGTGCGCCGGACGGTGGAGGCCCTGCGCGGCTCGGTGGCCGTGCGCTCCACGCCGGGCGCGGGCACCACCTTCACGATGCGCCTCCCGCTCACGCTGGCCATCATCGACGGCTTCCTCGTCCGCGCTGGCGAGGAGACCTACGTGCTGCCGCTCGACACCGTCACCGAGTGTCTGGAGTTGCCCGAGAGCGCGAGCACCGGCGCCGAGCGCGGCATGCTGCACCTGCGCGACCGGGCCCTGCCCTACGTGCGCGCCCGAGACCTGTTCGGGGTGAGCGCGCCCCCGGCGCTCCGCGAGAACGTGGTGGTGCTCCAGCACGCGGGCGGCCAGCTCGGCCTCGCGGTGGATGCCCTGCTCGGCACGCAGCCCGTGGTGCTCAAGCCCTTGGGCGCCGTGTTCCAGGGGCTGCCTGGGCTCGCGGGCTCGTCCGTGCTGGGGGATGGGCGCGTGGCGCTCATCCTGGACATCCCTGGCCTGCTTCGACTCGCCCACCAGCGCAAGTCCGTCCCCGCCCCCCTTTCGTCTGACCTCCCCCCGGTGCCCCCCACATGAGCCAACTGTCCGTCCGCGGCAAGCTCGTCCTCGCCTCCATCGTCTCCGTCGTGCTCTTCGTGGGCATGTGGAGCGTGATGTACCTGATGGCCCACCTCACCCAGGAGAACCACGCCCACATCGCGGAGCAGCAGGCCAAGGCCCAGCAGCTCGGCGAGCTGGGCATCCAGCTCTTGCACCTGGATACGCCGGGCAATGACGTGCTCAGCAACTGGGACGTGGTGGGCGAGCGCGCCAACTTCGAGAACGAGAAGGACGCCTACGAGCAGAAGTCGCGCCAGTTGGAGGCCCTGCTCGCGGACGACGCGGGCGAGGCCAACACCTTCCAGAGCCTGCGCCCGGACATCCGCGCCGTCATCAGCCACGCCAACCGCGTGTTCGACGAGGCCGCCCAGCGCGTGGCCTTCGACAAGGAAGGCAAGGCCGCGGAGACGAACGCCGCCCAGGAGCGCGCCACGCAGAGCATGGCGATGATGGACCAGGCGTACAGCCGCGCCAACAAGACGCTCCAGGCGCTCCAGGCCACCCAGCGCGAGAAAATCACCCAGGTGATGCGCCAGACGCAGGAGATGAACAACAGCCTCGTGGGCTACGCCCTCGTCGCGCTGCTGGTGGCCGTGGCGCTCACCGCGCTCATCGGCGTGGCCACGGTGCGCTCCATCTCCACGCCGCTCATCCGCGCGGCGGCGGTGCTCACCGAGATTTCCCACGGCAACCTGGACCACCGCATCGAGGTGACGTCCCAGGACGAGGTGGGCGAGCTGCTGTCCGCCAGCAACGCGATGATCGCCTACCTCCAGGAGAAGGCCACCGCCGCGTCCGCCATCGCCCGAGGAGACTTGCGCGTGGAGACGGTGCCGCGCTCGGAGCGCGACGTGCTGGGCAAGGCCTTCGCGCAGATGCGCGAGAACCTGTCGCGCATCATCGGAGAGATTCGCACCGGCGCGGACAGCCTCGCCTCCGCCTCCGAGCAGATTTCCGCCACGTCCCAGAGCCTGTCCGAGGGCACCAGCGAGCAGGCGTCGTCCGTGGAGCAGACCACGTCCAGCCTGGACGAGATGACGGCCTCCATCAGCCAGAACGCGGAGAACAGCAAGCGCGTGGAGCAGATGTCCTCCAAGGGCGCGCGCGACGCCGAGGAGAGCGGGCGCGCGGTCCATGAGACGGTCTCCGCGATGACGGCCATCGCGGAGAAGGTCTCCATCATCGAGGAGATCGCCTACCAGACGAACCTCCTGGCCCTCAACGCGGCCATCGAGGCGGCGCGCGCCCGCGAGCACGGGCGAGGCTTCGCGGTGGTGGCCACCGAGGTGCGCAAGCTGGCGGAGCGCAGCCAGAGCGCGGCCAAGGAGATTGGCGAGCGCGCGTCGACGAGCGTGAAGATCGCCGAGCGCTCCGGCAACCTCCTGGGGGATTTGGTGCCGTCCATCCGCAGCACCGCGAACCTGGTGCAGGAGGTCGCCGCCGCGTCGCGCGAGCAGGCGGTGGGCGTCACGCAGATCAGCCAGGCCATGGGCCGCATGGACCAGGTCACCCAGCGCAGCGCCGCGGCGGCCGAGGAGCTGTCCTCCACCGCCGAGGAGATGGCGCAGCAGGCGCAGGGCCTGTCGGAGATGGTGGCCTTCTTCCAGGTGTCGCACGACGGCCCCACGGGTCTGCCGGCCCGCCACGCGCGCATCGCCCCGGTCGCGCCGCGCGCTCCGGCGCCTCGGCGGGCCGCGCCCGCGCGCACCCCGCCGCCGCGTCTTGCCCCCGAGGTCAACACGGTGGTGGACGCCTCCGATGAGGGCTTCACGCCCTTCGACGGGGGCACGCGATGATGGCCGCGCCCACCAGCGAGTTGGAGCAGTACCTCACGTTCCACATGGCCGGTGAGGCCTTCGCGGTGGGCATCCTGCAGGTGCGGGAGATCCTCCGCTACGAGACCGTCACCCGCGTGCCGGGCAGCCCGCGCGCGGTGCGGGGCGCCATGAACGTGCGAGGCAGCGTGGTGCCCGTGGTGGACCTGCGGATGACCTTCGAGGGGCAGGAGAGCGCCATCACCCCCAAGACGTGCGTCGTCCTGGTGGAGCTTCCCCAAGCCGAGGGCACCGGGGTGATGGGGCTCCTGGCGGACACGGTGGATCAGGTCATCGACCTGCGCCCCGAGGACATCGAGCCCGTGCCCACGCTGGGCGTTCGCATGGACGCCCGCTACCTGTCGGGCCTGGGGCGGCTGAACCAGCAGTTCGTCCTCATCCTCGACATCGCCCGGACGCTGTCTCCCGAGGCGCTCGCCGCGCGCGAGGAGCCGCCGAGCCCCGCCGTTTCGAGTGACCTCGCGCTCGCCCCGGAGCCCGCGGTCGAAGCCACACCGGCGGAGCCCTCGGGCCCCTGATGACCACGTCCTCCCGCCCCCACGTCTTTCCGGGCGCACCCGAGCCGCGCCCGCTGAACGACGAGGAGTTCCAGCGCTTCCGCGCGTGGGTGCACCAGGAGAGCGGCATCCTGCTGGCGGAGACCAAGAAGGCCTTCCTCACCGCGCGGCTCGGGCACCGCATCCGCGCCCTGGGCCTGCCTTCGTTCGGCGCCTACTACCAGCGCGTGACGAGCGGCGAGGACGCGGACGAGGCGCGCCGGATGCTGGAGGCCCTCTGCATCCACGAGACCTCCTTCTTCCGCGAGCCCTCGCAGTTCACCTTCCTCCAGGACACGCTCGTGCCCGCGTGGCGCGCCGAGGCCGAGCACGGCCAGCGCACCGCGCGGCTGCGCATCTGGTCCGCCGCGTGCGCCACGGGTGAAGAGCCCTACTCCGTGGCGATGATGCTCGGCGTCTGCCTGCCCACGGAAGAAGGCTGGGCCGTGGACCTGCTGGCCACGGACCTGTCCACCTCCGCCCTGCGCCGCGCGCGCGAGGGGCTGTGGCCCATCGAGCGGGCCCGCGAGATTCCCGACGCGTACCTGCGCCGCTACATGCTGAAGGGCACGGGGAAGCAGGCGGGTTGGATGAAGCCCGGCCCGCAGCTGCGCTCGCGCGTGCTGTTTCGCCCGCTGAACCTGCACCACGTGCCGCACGACGTGAACGGCACGTTCGACCTCATCCTCTGCCGCAACGTGCTCATGTACTTCAGCCCCGCCGCGCGCCTGCGCGTGGTGGAGGGGCTCACGGACAGGCTGCGTCCCGGTGGCCATCTCTTCATCGGCCACGCGGAGAGTCTTCAGGGCATGAGCGCGCGGCTGCGCTGTCTGCGGCCCACCATCTACATGCGCGTGGCGGAAGCGGGCACGC
>JAEMGR010000052.1 GCA_016458225.1 Myxococcaceae bacterium JPH2
AACCAGCGTCGGGGCCCTCTTGGCGAGGGGCGCGGCTTGTACCTCGGCCACGTTCAGGGTCAACAAACTTCGTCGAACCTTTTCTTCCCCCCACTGCGGATCAGGGCGCTTGAGGCGCCGCGCTCGTTGGTGGGGGGTTCGACTCTGTACCCCTTCGTTCCCGATGCGTCAATTCCCAGGTGATCCACCGAACAAAATGAGCGGATCACCTCGCGATTTGCGCACCCGGATCGCCACCTGCAAGTCCCTCCCCAGATTGATGCCCTGGAGGGAGGCGTCCTGGTGTCCTCAGGCGGACGGGCGAGGGCGCCTCGCTGCGCGTGCCCGGGGCTCCTCTGGGCCCTTGCTTCTTCGGCCCTTGGGTCGCCACACCGTCCCGACGAGGTAGTCCGCCAGGGGGAAGGTGAGATTGAAGTGGAAGCGGGTCATGCGGCTCGGATCGTGGTGCACCTGATGGTGCGCGCGGAGCCAGGCGAGCCCGGGCCACCGGACAATCGGATGCCCTTCAGGCAGGTGGTAGCTGAGGTGGAGCCACTCATAGGAGAGGTAGTAGCCCAGCGCCGTCGCCACGAAGAGCAGGCCCACGTTCGCCGAGGCGAGCACGAAGCAGAGCAGCCCGAGCGGCAGGGCGATGGCCCCGAGGAAGAACGCGAGCAGCACCGGAGGGAAGAGCACCAGCTTGAAGTCGCGGCTCGACTCGGTCTCCATCGACTGGTGCGTGAAGAACCGATGGTGCTGCCCTGTGTGGCGCGCGAAGACCGCGCTCATCCCGGGGCGGCGCCGATGCATCGGGCCTCGGTGCCCGAGGAACTCCACCCCGTTCGCCAGGAGGATGACTCCGGGGACGGTCAGCAGCTCGGCGGGCCGGGGATGCTCCAGCCAGGAGAGGGCGAGCGACATGCCCCCCAGGCAGCTCAGCGTGGTGAAGGCCAGGTGTCCCCAGCCCGAGTAGCGCGGGCTCACCGCTCGGCGCCGGTAGACCTCGCGAAACTCCGCGACTCGCTTGGGGATGTGGGGCTCGCCCATCTGGACAGCCTAGCGCGCCCCTCTTTCCCCGCGGGCTAGGACTCCTCGGCCTTCGTGGCCTTCCGCCGGGCCAGCGTCTTCTGGAGCTTCTTCATCCGATCCAGGATGAGCGTGCGCTTGAGGCTCGACAGGTGGTCCACGAAGACGTGGCCGTCCAGGTGGTCAATCTCATGCTGGAGCACGTGGGCCAGCCGCCCCTCCGCCTCCATCTCCTGCCAGGCGCCCGACTTGTCCTGGAACTTCACCTTCACCCGCTTGAAGCGTGGGCACTTCTCCCACTCGTCCGGAACGGAGAGGCAGCCCTCCTCGATGGAGATGGGCTCGGACTTCTCCACCACCTGCGGGTTGATGATTTCGAAGAAGGTGCCGTCCTCACGGCCCACCAGCGCCATGCGCAGCGGCTCGCCCACCTGATTGGCGGCGATGCCAATCCCCTCGGCGTGCTTCATGGACTCGGCCATGTCCTGGAGCAGCTTGTCGAGCGCCGGACCGAAGTCCTTCACGGGCTGGGTGGGCGAGGTGAGAACCTTGTGGGGCCAAATGACGATATCGCGAACCATGGCCCTACTCTGCCATGCGCTCTTCGCTTCGATCAGCACTTCCAGCGCGCTTCCGCCTGGCCCGTCCGACGTGGACAAGCGTCACCCGCAGGACACGCCCGCGCTCCATGCTCGCCTGTTTTCCTCAGGAGATACGAGACGGCAAGGGCTCCAGGTCCGGGGGGCACCAGGTGTCTCGCGCTCGCTCCGAGCCCAGCGTCTCCGGCCGGTAGTGCCGCGCCAGCCTCTTCGAGTCCGCCAGCTCCGCGTGCGACGCCAAGAAGGCATCGAAGGTGTCGACGCGGGGGCCTCGGTCCATGGCGGCCTGGACAAGCTCTGCCCAAGCGCGGGTCTGGGTTTCATGGAACTTGCCCGCAGCCCCGTTCGCCGTCGCGAAGCCTCGGATGAGGACGCGCAGGCGAGCCAGCCCGCCCTCGAAGCCCTCCGTTCGAAGGCAGATCCATGCGAGCCTCACGTGCTCCCGGTGGTGAAAGCCGGCGCCCGGGTACGTCGCGGATTCCACGGCCGCGATGAAGGCGGCATCCGTCCATTGCTGCGGCTCCATGGCCGCGCATCGTAGCTGGCGATTCCGCGCCCGTGCGCTGGATCTCAAGCCCCCTTCGATGCGCGCAGCCCTGCCGAGTGCGCTTCGGCCAGGCGTACGAGCCGCGCCCCCCGGAGCCTGTCGTCCTGCCCCTGGCGCTTCGTCCGGGTGTGCGTGTCGCGCCGTTCAGTCCTCGGACTCCACCCGATGAAGTCCCAGGGGTCCCCTGCCCCCCTCGCGCACGAGCCGGGCGATGCAACGCAGTTCCCCCATCCAGTCCATGAAGCGCAGTCCCAACGAACCATCCGCGTTCAACAAGAGGGTGCAGTACCCGTGATTGCCGCGGTCCTGCCGCACGCCCGTCCACTCGGGGAAGCGCGCCCGGGACTCGAAGAAGCGGATGGGCAGGCGCGACGGGGACTCCAAGACCTGTCGGGCGTAGGGAAAGCCGCCGTGTCCCAGGCTGAGCCCGATGAACGGCAGCTCCGGCGTGCGGTCGAACAGCGCGCCGCAGTGAGTCCCGCCCCAGCACCACATGTCCACCCAGCCCCGAGCCAACACCTCCTTCAAGTCCTCCGTCAGAAGGGGGGCCATCCGCGCCTCGTCATGCCGGTAGGGCGCCCCCTGGCTCAGCAGGATGTTCACCGCGCCGCGCCGGCGGCCCTCGGACAACACCTGCTCCAACCACTGGCACAGCGCGGGCTCCTGGTACCTCCCGGGCTCGAAGTAGGCCGTGTCGATACCGATGAGCTGGAAGCGCTCCGAGGCCAGGCAGAAATAGCTGCCCTCCTGGACCTGCTTCGCGCCCAGGCCGCGCCGCTCATCCAGTGAGCGGAAATACGAGCCGCCCCCGGAGCGCATCTCTGGCCCCGCGTTCAGCGTCAGCAACGAGGTCGTCTCATAGAGCGGTGACAGGGGCTCCGCGACGTGCGCATCGAACTCGCCCTGTCGGCCCGCGTAGAAGACGCCGCCCAGGTGGATGGCGTGCTCGAGCCGCTCCCCTCGAAGCTTGAGCTGCCTGGCGATGTACAACGAGGGGTACTCCCCCGTGCCAAAATCCGAGAATAGCGCGACCTCCACCGGATGGTCTGGCGAGGGCTCGCGCAGGGCGTAGCGGTACCGGCTCCGCGCGGCGAAGTGCCAGCGGAACGGAGCGCGCACCACCGTCCCGCGCTTCAACCACGCCGAACCGCAGAACATCAGCCAGCCCCGCAGGTCCGCGAGGGGCTCGAAGCGCGTGCGCTCCGGATGGATGGGAATCTCCGCGGTCCGCTGCGGGAACGTGAAGTCCGGGGGGAGCATCGTCGCGGTCTTGACCCGCAGGGTCTCTGCCTTCAGGCGGTGAAGTCCCTGCTCGGGGGAGCGCAGCCACAGGTCCACCTCCTGCAACGCATCCACGAAGGCGGATACCGTCACGCGCGTGCCCAGGCCCACCGCCGCCTCGCCGAGCACGTTCTCGGGCTCCTCCATGAACGCCGCCCGGAGCGCGTCCAACTCCTCCGCGCTGAGGAGGGGCAGCTCCGCGTCGCCCTCCAGCGCCGGTGGCTCAGGAGGCGGGGCGTCGAGCCGCGTGGACATCGCCAGCCGTCCTGCCTCTGGAGGCGCAACGGTTGGCGCGGCGGTCTTCACGGGCTCGCGGTAGCCGAGTGCCTCGAGGAGTTCCCTCCGCTTGTCGTCCATGCGTCCGTCCTTTCCGGTCGAGCGATCCGGCCCCTCCCCGCCCCCCCCCCGACGGCGCACATGGGCTCCGTCGGGGCAGGCATCATTCCAGGAGGGGCCGACACACGGGAAGCGTCCGCCGGCGCGAGACGCAGGGCAGGCTACTCGTGCTCGTCGTCGATGGAGGGGTGGTTGCCCCCTGACCAGGCGACCGCACGCCCCTGCCGATAGGCATAGAGCGTGTAATACGAGCCCGTGGCGAAGCCCGGGAGATGGAAGGGATTGAAGACGCTCGTGCTGGAGATGGTGCCCCCCACGAAGCCGGGAGGCGCCTCCACCAGCTTCAGCGCGCAGCCCGCCAGCACGAGCCCCGCTTGGGGGACATCATTGCTGACCAGCGTGCACGTGCCCGAGGCCGTGAAGGGCCCCTCGGGCAGATTGAACCGCGCGTAGAACGGCACCTGCTGCCCGGGGGGGAACGTGAAGTCCGTCAATCGCACACACGCCGTCGCGGTGCCCGCTCGCAGGCGCCCCGTGAACACCACCTTGCCATCCCAGACTTGATGCAAGGGGATGTACACGCTCGCGCCCAGCTTCACGTTCGCCACGAAGGGAGCCGCGGCGCAGACGCTCGCGTCTGGCGGTGTCGCAGGGTCCTCCTCGGTGCGAAACTGATACACCCCCTCTTCCGTAGCCGCCTCGGCCCGGGCCACCGACGACAGAGCCAGCAGCGACAGCACGACCCTCGCACTCCTCTGTTTGCGCGTCATGAACACCCCTCCAGAGCTTCATGGGAACCGCGAAACCACGCCCGGACCTGGCCTACTGCCACGACAGCTCGTATTCCGTATCCAAGGCCCCTGTCTGTCTTCCTCGGACCTGGACGGCACGTCCTCCTTGCGCCTCAATGACTGCCTGCAAGACACCTTCATGATAGGAGGGCGGCATGAAGTCTCGCTTCATCACGAAGCGCCCCATGCGCTCTCCGGTCCACTCCACGGAACGCTCGCCATAACTCACGGCGGCGCGATACCCAGAAGGCAGGTTGCTCACCAACCGCTTGGGACTGTCTCCCGCCAGGAGCAGCAAGGTCTTTCCCGCCGTCGATGACAGGAAGTCCGAGGTCGCCTGGGTGCCCATGCGCCGCAGCGTCGCGTCGAAGCCGCCGAGCTGCGGCCCCATGAGCTGCGCGGCCGTGTACGCCAGCCGCAGGAACGCGGCCACCGGGTAGTTGAAGAAGTCGACGAACTTCTTCTCGCCCGCGGCCCCCAGACACTGGTCCACGGCGGTGTCTCCCCCCAGCGCGCGCACCGCGCCCACCGCGCCGTTGAAGAACAATCCGCGCGCGGTGTCTTCCTTCAGCGCCAATGACAGACGCATCGACAAATCCTTCGCCCACGCCGCATCCAGACCCCTGACGTCTCCTTGAGACTGCTCACCCATGTTGGAGGCTCCCGGTGAACTACCCACTGCAATGATTCAACTAGAGGCGAATGAGCTGGGCGCCGTAGTGGATGTTCGCGCCCACCGCGGCCACGACCACCAGATCACCGCCGCCCAGGCTGACGCGGCCCTGCTCGAGGTCCTCGGCGAGCAGAATCAGCATCCCGGCGGCCGAGGTGTTGCCATAGCGGTCCACGTTGCACGCCACCGCCTCCGGCGGCAGCCCCGCGCGGTGGACGAAGGCATCCATCACCCGCTTGTTCGGCTGGTGGAAGTAATAGCGATGCACGCGCCGGCGGCGCGCGGGGTCCGAGCCCAGCACCGTGTCCAGGCACTTCTGCATGTACTCGGGATAGCTGCGCGCCACCTTGAAGCCATCCACCACGAAGGCCATGTCCGAGGGACGGGTCCATCCGGGCTGATACGGCAGCTTGAGGAGCCCCCCGCCGCGGCGGGTCACCAGCTCGCCGTGCGCATTGCCGGAGAAGGACTTCAGGATTCCCGGCCCGTCCTCCTCGCCCGGCCGCGCGCGGAGCACCACCGCCCCCGCGCCGTCACCAAAGACATACATGGACAGGTAGGCGTTGAGCGCCTTGGGGCGCCCCGGGCCCGGGGGGAGTTCGTCCGTGTAGACCTCGCGGTTGAGCAGCGGCGAAGTGAAGGCGGACGCCACCACCGCGACCGTGCGGAAGCGGCCTCCGTCCATCATCTTCTTCACCAGGTCCAACACATACGGCGTGCCGCCACACCCGTCATCCACCACCAACGCGAACGCGTCCTCGCGCAGGCCCAGCCGCTGATGGAGCGCCATGGCGTCATGGTTGAAATGAGGCGCGTCCGGCGTGCACGTCACGACAAACAAGGCATCCAGCTCGACGGGCTCCACCCCCGAGCGAGAGAGGGCCTGACGCAGCGCGACCTCACACATGTCTGTGTTCGTCGCGGGATAGAAGCGCCCGGCCACGTCGTCCGGGGGAGGAATCGCCCGACCTCGCTCGTCGTCAAAGTCCCAGAGGAAGCGGCGCTCGCGAATGCCTATCTTTTCTTCAATGCGCTCCGCCGACCACCCCGGGATGGCCCGGGTAATCCGCGCATTGCTGATGGTGCGCGTCGGAACAAACGCACCCGCTCCCACAAGACAGACCCTGTTCGCCATATCATGGCCTCGTCATTTCACAGCCACGCCGGACAGGGATGATTCCCTGGTATCCCCCGGAATGAGCAGGATCCAGGCCATTTCTCAAACCCTTGGAATGACGGGTATCTACCGAAGCCCGTCGATTCACGGGTGAAGTATCGAGCACTCCGGGGGCCTGCAAGTCCCTGAACTTCTTCCAGTGAACGGCTCGCTTCAGAATTGAAGCAAAGACAATCAAAAGCGAAGCCAATTCGGGGACTATTAAACTATTCGGTGAGTCTGGAAAACACCGCAGGTGTCATCAATCACTCGGCGCTTCCCGGTGCGGCGCGGCGACTCACCCCCACATCCACGCCACGCAAGGCCAAGTTAGACATGGGGGCCCGATTTGGCTCGCCCCGACCTCGCGCGAGGGGTCGTCCCCAAGCCGCATGTCCATGTACACCAGGAGCGCCGCTCAGAGCCACTGACCGTGACAACAAAGTACACGGATTGAGCGGGTGGGCACAGGGGCTCCGGTCGCGCCGTCGCGCGCACCTGGCCCTTCACGTAGCGTCCGTCCCCATGCCACGCTGAGCGTTCTCCAAGGCCCGCGTGTCCGCGTCCTCCGCCATCCCGCCTCGACTCATGCCGCTCGTGCGGCTGGGGCTATTCATTGCGGTGTACGCGGTGGCGGCGCGGATGGGCAGCCTGCTGTCCTTCGCGCCCGAGCATGTGTCCGCCATGTGGCCTCCCAGCGGGGTGGCGCTCGCGGTGCTGACGCTGAGTCCCGTGCGGGAGTGGCCGTGGCTGATGCTCGCCGCCGTCGCGCTGGAGCCCGTGGTGACGGCGGAGGCGCACTGGCCCGTGGGGCCCGCCCACTTCGCCATCGCCTGCGGCAACATGCTGGAGGCCGGGGTGGGGGCGCTGCTGCTGCGCCGCGCCGTGCGCCTGCATCCCGCCATGAATCGGGTGCGCGACGCGCTCGGGCTGTGCGCGACGGCGCTGTCCAGCCCCGCGCTCAGCGCCTCGGTGGGTGTCGCGACGTTGGTGCTCGCGGGCCGGCTCACCTGGGCGAATGCACCGACCGTCTGGCGCGTGTTCTGGGTGGGCGATGCCATGGGCATCCTCGTGGTGGCGCCGCTCCTCTTCACCTGGAATGCCCGGCGCGGAGCCACCGCCAGCCGTCAGCGTCCCTGGGAGCTGGCCCTGCTGCTCGTGGCGTTGGGCGCGGCCACGCACGCGGTGTTTCGCGCGGCGCCCTCCACCACCACGTCCTTCCACCCGCTCAGCTACCTGGCCTTCCCCTTCCTTCTCTGGGCCGCGCTCCGCTTCGATGCGCGGGGCGCCGCCACCGCCACGGCCGTCCTCTCCGCGGTGTCGCTCTGGCACACGTCTCTGGGCAGCGGCCCCTTCGCGGGGCCGCAGCCGAACCTCAACCTCTCCTTCCTCCAGTCCTTCCTCGCCGCCGCCAGCGTGTCCGGCCTGATGCTGGCGGGCGCGCTGGGCGAGCGCCGGCGGGCCCAGGACGAGGTGAGTCACCTCAACACGGAGCTGCGGCAGTCACTCGACAGGCTGGCCGCCACGCAGGCCGCGCTCGTGCGACGCGAGCGCATGGCCGCGCTGGGCGAGTTGAGCGCCACGGTGGCGCACGAGGTCCGCAATCCCCTGGGCGCCATCGCCAATGCCCTGGCGGCCTTTCGCCGCATGCACACGCCCCCACCGGGCAGCACCGCGGACACGCTGCTGGCCGTCATGGACGAGGAGGTCCACCGCCTGGACCACATCGTCAATGACATGCTCGATTTCACTCGCCCCATGGAGCCCCGGCTGCAGGCCCAGTCACTGGAGCCCTTGGTGGAAGGCGCGCTCACCTCGGCCCTGCGCACCGGGCCGCCCGGCCTCGAGGTGGTGCGCGATCTGGATGCGGCCCTGCCTCCCGCCGCGGTGGACGCCCAGCTGCTCCATGTGGCGCTCACCAATCTCTTCCACAACGCGCTTCAGGCCATGTCCGCGGGAGGCACCCTGACGGTGCGACTCACCTCGGACCTGCGCGGGGGGACGCCTCACGCCCGGCTCAGCATCTCCGACACGGGGCACGGCATCTCCCCGGAGCTGCAGGCGCGTGTCTTCGAGCCCTTCTTCACCACCCGCGCCACGGGCACCGGCCTGGGACTGGCCATCGTGCGGCGCATCGTGGACAGCCACCACGGCACTGTCGCCGTCCACAGCCTGCCCGGGCAGGGCACCACGTTCACGCTCTGGTTGCCCTACCTGGGTCCTGCGCTCGACGCGGTGGCGTGAGGCGGCTGGCGCCCCACGCCCGCGTCCACTCAGAACGGGATGTTGTCGTCGTCGCCCGGGGGCGGGATGTCCGAGTCATCCGGCGGAGGACCGAAGCCCCCACCGCCGCGATACCCGCCGCCACCGCCACCGCCGCCACCCTCGCCCCCGCGCTGACGGGCCATCTCCGCCTCGATGGCGGACAGCAGCGCGCGCTCCTTGTCGTGCCAGCGCGACTTGCTCGGGTCCGCCAGCGAGCGCCGCGCGCCATTGGCGTAGAACTCGAGGTCCTGCAGGCTGGCCCCCACCACCGGCGCGCCCTTGCTGCGGCCGTAGTTGGGCAACATCATCCCATCGCCACCACCGCCGGCAGGCGCTCCGCCACCCGACGGGGCCGCACGCCTGGGCGCCGGCGCGGACGCCACGGGCGCTCCTCCAATCGACAGCTCACCCATCTCCAGCGTGAAGCCGTCGCCGTTCCTGTACGCCGTGCCTACGCGCACCTGTTCCACTCGCCCATCGGGGCGCCGGACCGCCACGGTGACCGGATAGCCTTGCTCGCTCATGCGGCCCGAATTCCCATCCCGCCACGTCGCTGTCAACGACTAGCACGCACACGTGTCCTGCGCGGGCGGTTGTCACGCCCAGGATGCGGCGCAAAGCCCCCCTGCTGCCCACGCGAACCGAGCGTGGGGTCAGTTCAGCGACACCATGCCGCCAGCGCCCTTCTTGCGGACCCAGGCCTTGGGCTTGGGCGGCGTGGCCGGCGCGGCGGGCTTCGCCACGACTTCCTTCAGGGCCTGACTGCCAGCACGGCCGCGGGGCAGCGTGACCTCGCGAACCGACTGCGCCTTGGCGTCATCCATCCAGTCGCTCGGGCGGCGGCCCGTGCGGATGAGCAGCCGGAGCTTCTGGTAGTGCGCCGAGCAGTAGCCCTTCGAACGGCTGGGGCGCTTGCACCCAATCACCGCGCAGGCTCGCGAGCCGTGCTCGGTAACGACCGCACGACCGCGCGCGGCGGGCTTGTTGGAGGGGACCACCTCGGGCTTCGTCGCCTTCGCGGGCGGCCGTCCTCGGCCCCGCGTGGGAGCGACGGGGAGGGCCACTGCGGCCGTCCGTACCCCCGCGATGGAACCGAGACGGCTCGACAGCGAGCCCAGCCGGCGCGTCACCACGCGGAGCAGGTCGAGGGCGTCCAAGTTGCGCGCCATGCGACCCACCGCCTGGTTCAGCGGAGCCAGCTGCGCAGCGACTTCGCGCCGCACCACTTCACGGAGTTCACTCTCAAGAGAGATGGCCATGAGCCCCCAGGATACACGTCCCAATACCTGAGAGGGCGGAATCGTTCGAGGCAAGCAACCAACCCACCCCTCCCGTGGGGAACGGAACACACCGGCCAGGGCGTGGTCGAGGGTGTTAAAGGAGTCCTCTCATGACTCAGGCCCCTGCCCCCGTCCGCTTCAAAGGCACTGATACCTACCTCACCAACGAGAGCCTCCAGGCCGCGGTCAACTGCGCGCTCACGCTCCAGCGCCCGCTGCTGGTGAAGGGCGAGCCCGGCACGGGGAAGACCCTGCTGGCCGAGGCCATCGCGGAGAGCCTGGGGCACCGACTGCTGACCTGGCACGTGAAGAGCACCACGCGCGCGCAGGACGGCCTGTATGTCTATGACACCGTCCAGCGCCTGTATGACTCGCGCTTCGGCGACGGGGACGTGCGAGACATCCGCCGATACATCCGCATGGGCCCCCTGGGCGAGGCCTTCTCCTCGCCCGAGCGCGTGGTGCTGCTCATCGACGAGGTGGACAAGGCGGACCTCGAGTTCCCCAACGACCTGCTCCACGAGCTGGACCGGATGCGCTTCCGCGTGTCGGAGACGAATGACGACGTGGCCGCGAAGCACCGCCCGGTGGTCGTCATCACCAGCAACAACGAGAAGGAGCTGCCGGACGCCTTCCTGCGCCGGTGCGTGTTCCACTTCATCGACTTCCCGGACACGGAGCTGATGAAGCGCATCGTCGGCGTGCACCACCCGGGCCTGGACGAGTCGCTGTCGGAGCAGGCGCTCAAGGTCTTCTACGAGCTGCGCAACCTCACCCGGCTGCGCAAGCGCCCGTCCACCAGCGAACTCATCGACTGGATCGCCGTGCTCAAGGCAAACGGCGTGTCGAGCCTCAAGCTCGACGAGGGCCTGCCCTTCGTGGGCGCGCTCCTGAAGAAGGAGCAGGACCTGGTGGCCGTGGCGGAGGCCTTTGGACGCGGCCGTCGCACGCGGGCCTGAGCGGGAGACGCGGCCATGTTCCTGCCCTTCTTCTACGAGCTGCGACGCCGAGGCGTGAAGGTGGGCGCGCAGGAGGCGCTCGCGCTCGCCGGCGCGCTGAAGGCCGGGCTGCATGACAGCAGCCTGGATGGCTTCTACCACGTGGCCCGCGCGCTGCTGGTCCACTCGGAGACGCAGCTCGACGTGTTCGACCAGGCCTTCCTCGCCCACTTCCAGGGCGTGGAGTCCGCGGGCATCGAGCTGACCCAGGAGCTGCTGTCGTGGCTGGAGGAGGCGCGCGAGCGCACGGACCTCACGCCCGAGGAAGTGGCGATGCTGGAGCAGTGGGACCCCGAGGAGCTGCGCCGTCAGTTGGAGCAGCGCCTGCGCGAGCAGACCGAGCGTCACGACGGCGGCACGCGCTGGGTGGGCACCGGCGGCGCGTCACCGTTCGGTAACAACGGGCTGCCTCGGCAGGGCGTGCGCGTGGGCGGACGCGGCGGACGGCAGGGACAAGCGCTGTGGCAGGCCGGCGCGCGCCAGTACGCGGGCTACCGCGATGACCTCGTGCTCGACACCCGTCAGCTCGCGGTGGCGCTGCGCAAGCTGCGGGCCTTCGCGCGCGAGGGCGTAGCCGAGGAGCTGGACATCGACGAGACCATCTCCGCCACCGCGAAGAACGCGGGCGAGCTGGAGGTGGTGACGCGCGCGCCGCGCCGGCCCAACACCCGCGTGGTGCTGTGCATGGACGTGGGCGGCTCCATGGACCCGTACGCGCACCTGGTGAGCCGGCTGTTCAGCGTGGCGAGCCAGGCCACGCACTTCAAGGAGCTGCGGACCTACTACTTCCACAACTGCGTCTACGGGAAGCTGTACGCCACGCCCCAGCTCACCGGCGGCATCACCGTGCCCGAGCTGGTGGCGCAGGTGGGCCGGCACCACAAGCTGGTCATGGTGGGCGATGCCTCCATGGCGCCGTACGAGCTGGGCATCCGCACGGACGCCAACGGCCAGTACCGCGCGGAGGGCATCGAGGGGCTCGCGTGGCTCATGCAGTTGGCCCAACACTTCGAGCGCAACGTGTGGTTGAACCCCGAGCCGCCCGCGTCCTGGCGCGCGGGCACGATGGCGATGATCGGCCGGGTGTTCCCCATGTTCGCCCTCACCGTGGAGGGGCTGGGCGAGGCGGTGAACCACCTAACCCGGGGCCGCACCCCACGCGGGGCGAGCGCCCGGCGCTGACGCGCGTCCACAGGCGGGTGGACCTCAGGGCATGAGGTCGTGGACTGCCCGACGACGCCTCGCGTTTCGTGCGGCGCGACGGCGTCACTTGCGGCATGGTGCGCCCCCGACGCGCGCCTGTCGCGAGGAAACCCATGACGACCGATACGCTGGACACCCAGGCAATCAACACCCTGCGCACCCTGGCCATGGATGCGGTGGAGCAGGCCCACTCGGGACACCCGGGCGCGCCCATGGCGCTGGCCCCCGTCGCCTATCAGCTCTGGCAGCAGGAGCTGCGGTACGACCCGTCCCATCCCATCTGGCCGGACCGCGACCGCTTCATCCTCTCCAACGGCCACGCCTCCATGCTGCTCTACGGGCTCCTGCACCTGTCGGGCGTCAAGCGCGTCACGCGCGACTACCGCGTGGAGGACGCGCCCACGGTGTCGCTGGAGGACATCCAGAAGTTCCGCCAGCTCGACTCGTCCACGCCGGGCCACCCGGAGTACCGCTGGACCAGCGGCGTGGAGACGACCACCGGGCCGCTGGGCCAGGGCGTCGCCAACAGCGTGGGCATGGCCATCGCGAGCCGCTGGCTCGCGAGCTACTTCAACAAGCCCGGCTTCGACCTCTTCACCTATGACGTCTACGCCATCTGCGGCGACGGCGACATGATGGAGGGTGTGGCCTCCGAGGCGGCGTCCATCGCCGGCCACCTCCAGCTCCCCAACCTCTGCTGGATCTACGACAGCAACCACATCTCCATCGACGGCAACACCGAGCTCGCCTTCACCGAGGACGTGGGCCGCCGCTTCGAGGCCTACGGCTGGCGCGTGCTGCGCGTGGCCGACGCCAACGACCTGAACGCGCTGAGCCAGGCGTACCGCACGTTCAAGGAGCAGCGCGGCAAGCCCACGCTCATCATCGTCACCAGCCACATCGGCTACGGCGCGCCCAAGAAGCAGGACACGGCGAGCGCGCACGGCGAGCCGCTGGGCGCCGAGGAGCTGAAGGGCGCCAAGCGCGCGTACGGCTGGCCCGAGGACGCGAAGTTCCTGGTCCCCGACGGCGTGCGTGAGCGCTTCCAGCAGCGCATGGGCGCGCGCGGCAAGCAGCAGCGCGACGCGTGGGAGAAGAGCTTCGCCGCGTACCGCCAGCAGTTCCCCGAGCTGGCCGACCAGCTGGAGCGCATGCAGCGCCGCGAGGCGCCCCAGGGCTGGGACAAGGACCTGCCCACCTTCCCCGCCGACGCGAAGGGCCTGGCCACTCGCGACTCCAGCGGCAAGGTGCTCAACGCGCTGGCCAAGAACTACCCGTGGCTGGTGGGTGGATCCGCGGACCTGAACCCGTCCACGAAGACGTACCTCACCGCGTCCAGCGCGATGAAGCCGGGGGACTACGCCGGCCGCAACATCCACTTCGGCGTGCGCGAGCACGCGATGGGCTCCATCGTCAACGGCCTGTGCCTGAGCAAGCTGCGCGGCTACGGCGCCACGTTCCTCATCTTCAGTGACTACGAGCGCCCGGCCATCCGCCTGTCCGCGCTGATGGAGATCCCCGCCGTCCACATCTTCACGCACGACTCCATCGGCGTGGGCGAGGACGGCCCCACGCACCAGCCGGTGGAGCAGCTCGCGTCGCTGCGCGCCATCCCGGGCAACATCGTCATGCGTCCCGGTGACGCCAACGAGGTGGCGGAGGCCTGGCGCTTCATCGCGCAGCAGACGAAGCACCCGGTGGTGCTGGTGCTGACGCGGCAGGCGGTGCCCACGCTCGACCGCACGAAGTACGGAGCAGCCAGCGGCGTGTCCAAGGGCGGCTACGTGCTCGCGGACGCCGAGGGTGGCACGCCCGAGGTCATCCTCATCGGCACCGGCAGCGAGGTGTCGCTGTGCGTGGACGCCTACGAGAAGCTCAAGGCCGAGGGCGTCAAGGCGCGCGTCGTGAGCCTGCCCTCGTGGGAGGTGTTCGAGGCGCAGTCCCAGGAGTACCAGGACAGCGTGCTGCCTCCGTCCGTGCGCGCCCGCGTCGCGGTGGAGAAGGCCTCCACGTTCGGTTGGGAGCGCTGGGTGGGAATCTCCGGCAGCGTGGTGGGCATGCGCACCTTCGGTGCCTCCGCGCCCATCAAGGACCTCCAGAAGAAGTTCGGCTTCACCGTGGACAACGTGGTGAAGACGGCCAAGGACACCGTCGCCAAGGTGAAGGCGCGGGGCTGAGGTCCTCCCAGGGCCTGCTTCTGACCTCGAGTTGGAGGCGGGCCCTGTCGTGTCAGTCGCCGCCCGGTTTCTTCCGAGCCGGGCGCGCGGCGGCCTTCAGCAGCTTGCGAACGCGCTGCTTGCCCGTGGGCTTCTCGGCCACCAGCGCGTAGCCCTGTCGAAGGAAGAGCGGCAGCGTGCCTGTGTAGACAGCGCTCGCCGAGGCCCGGCCTTGCGCGGGTGGCTTCACGGGATAGGCCTCGAGGAATCGCGCGCCCTCGCGGCGCAGGATGTCCTCGGCCGCTTGCAGCAGGAGCGTGGCCACGCCCTGCCCTCGCCAGTCCTTGTGCACGAAGAAGCACGGCACCGAGGACACCGAGTCCGCGTCATCGCAGCGAAGACTCGGCGCACGGTCCAGTCGAGGGAAGTCTCGACGCGCCCCCAGCGTCACCCATCCCACGGGCACCTCGCCCGCGAACGCGAGCACACCCCGAGCCTCGCCTCGCTCCACCAAGGACTTCAGCCGTTCGCGCGCGGGAGCCCCCTTCACGTCGGAGAAGCGCTCTCCCTTCTCCAAGCGCCAGAACATGCACCAGCAGCCCTGACACGCGCCGCTCTTCCCGAACAATTGCTCCAGCGCGGGCCACAGCTCCGGGGACAGTTCTCTTGTGTGAATCGACATCGAAGACATGAGGCCGCAGCGTAACCGCGAGGTGCACACGTCGCCGCGCTACAAGCCTCCGCGCAGCTCGGTCTCGCTCCACCAGGCCCCCTCACGCTCACGCAACAGGAACGCGAGCCGGCCTTGATGAAACCCACGCACCGGCGCTTGCGGATCCGGAAATCCCACGGGCAGCCGCCACTCGGGCGCGCGCAGCCGAGCCGGTGGAATGGGGCGGTCGCGCCGCAGCTCGCCCACCTCCTGGTCGGTGAGTTCGCGCGAGGAACACCAGGGCAGCAACGCCGCTCCGTGCACGCCGACACGCTGCCCCTCGGCGGGCACCGTCCACGGCCCGATGGCGGTGCGCCGCAGGGCAGACAAGTGCGCGCCGCTGCCGAGCACCCGGCCCAGGTCCTGCGCCAGCGAGCGCACGTAGTAACCACCACGGCACGTCAGCTCGAGAAGGCTCGAACGCGGTAGCTCATGTGACAGCCAGCGCGCGGTGTGCAGGTAGACGCGCGAAGGAGGCAGCACCACCTCCTCGCCTCGGTGCGCCTTGCGATACGCGGGCTCGCCTCCCAGCTTCTTCGCGCTCGTGGCGGGAGGCACCTGGTCGCGCCAGCCCAGGAACGGGACGAGCGCCTCATCGAGCCGCGCGGGCGTCAGGCCAGAGGTGTCTCCGCGGAAGACCTCGCGGCCGTGCAGGTCGCCGGTATCCATCTCCACGCCCCACTCGACGCGAGCCACATAGGTCTTCGGCACGGCGTGCGGCAGCTCGAACAGGCGCGTGGCCTGCCCGACGAGCAGCAGCAACAGCCCCTCCGCGAACGGGTCCAGCGTGCCGCCATGGCACACGGGCACGCGCTTCGACGGCGAAGCGGCGCGCACCTCGTCGAGGAACTCGCGCATCACCGAGAAGCTCGTCGGCCCCACGGGCTTGTTGACCAGATAGATGCCGGGGTTCATGGAAGGCTCGCGGCCCGTCGCCTCCGAGCGACCTGGGCGGCCCGACCCTAGTCGGCGCTCGCCCCTCTCGGGGCCTCAACTCGCGCGCCCCTCGCCAGAAGTCCGCCCCAGCGCCGGGCGACCTCCGGAGAGGCCCTTCTAGTAATTCACGCTTTTCAACATAGTCTGTGGTGTCCATCCGCGCGGGCCGCCCGTCTGAATGACCGCCGCCGGATGGCTGCTGCCCCATCGGGCGCGCGGGCTTGGCCGCAAGCCGCTCGTCCACGGACTCTGGAGGATTCCATGTCGCGTCCCGCCCGTCTCAGGTGGGTCTGGTTGCTCGCGAGTGTCCTGTCGTTCTCAGCCTGCTCCGAATCGAGCGAGGGTCCCCCTGACGGAGGTCGCGTCGTCACCGATGCGGGGACGACCCCAGAAACGCGTGACGCGGGCCAGGACAGCGGCACCGACAATCAAGCCCCCGATGCCGGTCCGCGCGACAGCGGCACCGACAATCAAGCCCCCGATGCTGGTCCGCGCGACAGCGGCACGGACAATCAAGCTCCCGACGCAGGCCCACGCGACGCGGGAACAGACGAGGACCCATGGGACGGTGGGTTCACGCCGCTCCCGGAGCTGACGGATCGCGTGGACCAGGGCGACTATTCGCCCTGCACGTTCACTCCGCCTGCGGGCTCCCAGCCCGCGACGTGTGACGACGCCGCGCTGTTCGACCTGTCGCAGTGCACTCCCGAGGACTTCGGCACGGTGGACGCGCACGGCTACTCCGTGTTCGAGCTGCGCCCACGAATGGATCAGGTCTCGCTCAGTGGCATGCTGACGCTGCCCAACGACGGTGGCATGGGCCGCATGGCCGCGATGCCTCTGGTGCGGCAGGACATCAGCAGCCACGGCTTCTTCCTCACCAACAACCGGAACCTGGCGGATGGAGGCGTGCGGCAGTACGTGCTCGCCGGCTGCAAGACCTTGCCCGCTGAGGGCCGCATCGTCGGATGCTACGGCCAGTGCCTCAACGGTCGCGTCACCTCCAAAGGCACCTTCGACATCGAGCGCCTGACCCGAGTCCGCGGCGAGTCAGAGTCGAGCGGCAACGTGCCGTGGCTCTCCGAGACCTTCGTCGCGCAGGGCGTCCCGGTGGACGTGTACGTCGCGAAGGAACATGCCTACGTCGTGTCCATCACGGATCGCCAGCGGCCAGCGGGCGGGCTCTCCGTCTACGACGTGCGAGACCCGCGTCACCCCGTCCTGACAAAGACCCTCAGCCTGCCCAATGACAACTACTGGAACGGGGTCTGGGCCAAGGGTGACGCGCTCTACGTCGCCAGCGGCGCCACGGGCGTCCTCGTCTTCGACATCTCCGCACCCGCGAACCCTGTCCTCCTTCGCAACCTGCCGGGCGGGCCGCCCATCAACGTGCACACCGTGTTCGTGGAGGGTGACCGGCTCTACGCCATGTCCCCCTCGCCCAACGCGGAGGTGCTCATCTTCGACGTGTCCGCGCCGCGGTCCCCCGTGCTCCTCAATCGCGTGGTGGTGCCGGAGAGCTACGGGTATCCCCACGACGCCTTCGCCTACCAGGGCCGCCTCTACGTCAATCACACGGACTCGGGCTACTTCATCCTGGACGTCGCGAACGTCGACAACGTGCAGGTCGTGGGGCGCTACGCCTTCGACCTCCAGTACAGCCACGCCAACGCGGTGGGCACCTTCGCGGGACGCACCATCGCCTTCGAGGGAGGCGAGCAGAGCGGCGCGCACCTGCGCGTGCTGGACGTGACCGACCCCGCCCAGATTTCGCTCATCGCCGAGTACAAGCTGCGTCCGCTCGTCTCCATCCACAACATGGTGCTGAAGAACAAGCGCCTGTACGTCGCCTACTACCAGGAAGGCCTGCGCGTGCTGGACGTGTCCATCCCCACGCAGCCGCGCGAGATTGCGTACGTCAACACGTACAACGAGACGGACGCCTTCCGCGGCGACAGCCTCTTCGACGGCGCCATTGGCATCCGTGTCCCCGGCGATGGCCACGTGTACGTCGTGGACACCGCGCGAGGACTGCTCATCTTCGACGAGCCGTAGCCAGAGGCCACTCGGCCGCGACTAGGTCTCAATCCGGTCGCGGCCGTTGGCCTTGGCGCGATACAGCCGCGAGTCCGCCACGCGGAGCAGTTCCTCCACGGTCGTGCCATCTCGTGGCGCCACGGCGATGCCCGCGCTGAAGGTGATGTGGAAGGACTCGCCGCCGTCTCCCTCGAAGCGCATCTGGGACAGCTCGGCGGCGGTGCGCGCCAGGATGTCCCGCGCGCTCTGGGCATTCTCCCCGAGCAGCGCGACGACGAACTCCTCGCCACCCCACCGAGCACGGACGTCCTCCCGGCGGAAGCGCGCGGCCAGCAGGCGCCCCAGATGCATGAGGACGCGATCGCCGGCCATGTGGCCGTGCTGATCATTCACGCGCTTGAAGTGGTCCACATCCAGGAAGCACAGGGCCAGGGGCTTCTGCTGGCGCTGGGCCTCGGACAAGCGCGTGCGCATCGCCTCGATGAAGGGCCGGCGCAGCAGCAGGCCCGTCGCCGCGTCGCGCTCCGCCCGCTCCCGCGCCATCCGCGCCCGCTCCACCCGCGCGTGGACGCGAGCCCGCAGCTCCTCGCGAAGCACGGGCTTGGGGATGTAATCATCCGCGCCCGCCTGGAAGGCCGCGAGCCGGAACTCCGTGCCCACCTGCGCGGTGATGAGCAGGATGGGCAGCTCTTGCCACTCGGGCATCGAGCGCAGGATGCGGCACAGGTCGAAGCCATTCGGCCCCGGCATGCGCACGTCGAGCAACAACAGGTCCGGCCGATGCCGGGTCAGCGCATCCAGCAACCCATACGCGCTGGGGAGCCCCACCACCTCCATGCTGTCACTGGCCAGGGCGTGGGTGAGCGCGGTGACCGCCTCGGGGTCATCATCCACGACGAGGATGCGAACGCGCTCCTGGCGCCGCGCCGCGACCAGGCGCTCCGCGGCGGAGACGAAGTCCTGCGCGGAGAAGGGCCGAGCCAGGAAGAGCGAAGCGCCCGCGTGCACCGCCGCCACGCGGCCCTCGAGCCCGCGCTCGGAGCTGGTGAAGGCCAGCGGCAACGACGCGTGCCCCTCCTCGGCGCGCAACGCGTGCGCGGCGGCGATGCCGCCCATGGGAGCGCCCAGGTTCATGTGGATCAGCGCGCCATCCACCCACTGACGTCGCAGCACCTCCCGAGCCTCATCCACCGTGCGCGCCGTCATCACCCGCACCACGTGCGCACGCCCGAGCAGCTCCACCTCCGCGAGCACCGCCGGATCCTCATCCACGACGAGCAGCGTGCCCTCGCCCGTCAGCGTCGCGTTCACGGGCGTCTCGGGACGCGCCGAGTTCTTCCCCGACGCGGAGGCCACCGCCGCCAGCTCCTGGAAGCGCACGGTCACCTGTCCCCAGTCCGCGCTGCCGCCGTCCTTCGCGGGGCGAAGCGCATCCTCCAGGCGTCCAGCGGCGGTGCTCACGGCCGAGAAGCCGTAGCTGCCCGCGGTGCCGTGAAGCTTGTGCGTCGCGGTGTATGCGCCCTCCAGCGCGTCGCGCTCATCGCGTGCGCGGCCCAGCAGCTCGCCGAGCTGCGACATCTTCTCGCGCAGCTTCGCGCCGTACTCCGCGTTGAGTGCCGCCATCTTCGCGGCGAGCGGATCCACCTCCGCGGGAGCGCCCTGCTTGCGCGGCGACTCCATCGCCTCGGGAGGCGGAGGAGGCGGCAGCGCAGGCAGCGTCTTGATGAAGAGCTGATCAACCCAGACGGCCAGCTCTTCGGGCCGATAGGGCTTGTGGACGATGCGCGCCACACCGAGCTGGCGCGTGAGCATCTCGTGGCTCTTGAGGTCCTTCCAGAAGGCGGAGGCGAAGAGGATGGGGAGGGTTGGCTGGGCCTGGCGAAGCTCGCGGATGAAGTCCGCGCCCGTGATGCCCGGCAACAAGCCATCCACGATGGCCGCATCCACGGGCATCTTCTCGAGGATGGCCCGCGCCTCGTTCGCGGAGCGCGCGGGCTCCACGCGGTAGCCGCGCTCCCGCAGGAAGGCGCCCACGAGCATCTGGAGGTCCTTGTCATCCTCCAGGAAGAGGAGGGTCTTCGCGAGGCTCATGGCAGTGCCTTTCTGGCAACCGGAGATGCCTCCCGACGAGGCAGCAAGCCGTTGAGGAGTTCTCGCACGGACGCAACCAGTTCGTCCTCGGAAGAGCGCGCCTTCGTCAGATGTCGAGTCATTCCCAGGGTGAGCTGTCGCTGATCAACGCGAGTCAGCTCGCGTCCGGTGAAGACGATGAGGGGCGTGGTGCGGCCCTTGCCCTGGCGGAGGATGTCCACGACCTCGAAGCCGTCCAGGCGAGGCAACCCCACGTCGAGCACGATGAGATCCGGCGGCGCGGCCCGAGCCAGCACGACGGCGCTCTCGCCATCCGCCGCCTCCACGCATTGCGCGCCCAGCTTCTCCAGCTGGGCACACAGCACGCGCCGAGTGGTCGCGTCGTCCTCGACGACGAGCACACGCGCCTGTCCCGGCTGACGCATGGCATGGCGGAGCGAGTGGAGCAGCCGGGTCTCATCCACCGGCAGCGCCATCCAATCCACGAGCAACGGCGTCCCCACACCCTCGCCTTCCGCCGAACGACCCGAGAGGACGAGGACCGGGAGCGTCCGCGTGCGCGGCGCCTCGCGCAGCCGCCGAGCCCAGTCCAGCACCTGCCCATCGGGCATCTGCGTGTCCACGAGCAGCGCGTCGGGGACGCCTTCGTCCACCGTGCGAGTGGCCTCGGAGAGCGTAGCGGCACGCATCACGCGGTAGCCCTCGTTCGAGAGCAGGCCGCGAAGCAACGTGAACAGGTCACCATCCGCCGTGACAATCAGCACGCTGTGGCGCGACTCATCCCGAGGAGGAGGCGCCACCGCCGGCGCATTCGCCGAGGGCTGGAACGCCTCCATCGAGAAGGTGAACGTGGAGCCCTGACCGACCTCGCTGTGGACCTCGATGCGCCCACGGTGCTGCTCGACGATGGCCTGGGAGATGGCGAGGCCCAGGCCCGTGCCGCCCTTGGAGCGAGTGTCCGAGCCATCGAGCTGCTGGAACCGTCCGAAGAGTCGGCCGCGCTGCTCGGGAGGAATCCCCGGGCCGTGGTCCGTCACACTGAAGCGGATCCGCCCCCCCGGCTCGGAGACCACCCGCACCTCGACCGAGGCCTCGGCCGGGGAGAACTTCACCGCATTGGAGACCAGATTGGTGAGCACCTGGATGAGCCGGTCACGGTCGCCCTGCACCTGCGGCGAGCCTTCGACTTCGGCGCGAAGGGTGACCCGCGCCGTGTCCGCCATGCCCTGCAAGCCCGCGAGGGTGGACTCCACCAACTCCGAGCCATCCAACACTTGAAGCTTCAACTCCAGCTTCCCGGCCTCCATCTTCTCCAGGTCGAGGATGTCATTGATGAGGCGGATGAGGCGCTCGGTGTTGGTGCGCGCGATGCGCACCATGTCCAGCGCCTGAGTGGGCAGCTCGCCCATGATGCCGCCCTCGAGCAAGCCCAGCGAGCCGCGAATGGAGGTGAGCGGCGTGCGCAGCTCGTGGCTGACGGTGGAGATGAACTCGTTCTTCATCCGCTCCACTTCGCGGCGCTCGGTGATGTCGCGCACGAAGGCCGTGAAGCGCGGGGGACCATCTCCCCGGACGCGAGCAAACGTCAGCTCCGCGGGGAACACCCTGCCATCCGAGCGCAAGCAGGGAGACTCCAGGCGCGGCGAAGGACCGCCCTCGGCCCGAAGCGCCGAGGCCACCGCCTCGCGCTGCTCCGCGGGAAGGGACGCCGGAATCGCGAGCGTCAGGAAGTCGAGCCCCACCGCGCGCGAAGACGGAAGCTGGAACGTGCGCTCGGCCGCGGGATTGAACTCCACCACGCGACCGTCCTCGTCGAGCACCACGATGCCATCGGGCGAAGCCTCCAGCACAGCGGCCTTGCGCGCCTCGCTGCCACGCGCCCCCGCGTTCGCCTCCGACAGCGCTCGAGTGCGCTCGGCAACCCGGTCCTCCAAGCCTCGGTTCAGCTCGGACAGCGCGGACGACGCCCGGGCCAACCGAACCAGCACGACGAGGACATAGCCAACCAACAGGAGCGATACGCCAAAGAGCACCACGCGAGTGCGCTCAGCGCGGGCCTGCACGCCCTCATAGAGCTGGAGGTACGTGTTGATGAGGCGATCCGCCTCGGCACTCGCGCTGCGATCCAACACGGCCTGAAAGGCCGCGTCCCCGGAGCGCCGCAACGTCGTCAGCTCGCGAGCCGCCTGCACCGGCGCGGTCACCGCATCCCGCGCGGACTCCGGGACCTCTGGGAGGGACGCCTCCAGCGCCGCGAGTGCGGACTCGACACGCGAAACGAAGCCCTCGGGCCCGCCAGGGCGACTGGACAGGAGCACCCGCTCCCCCAGGGCATCGACGTGCGCTCGAGGCTGGGCCGGCCCCTGGGCCAGCGCCGCCTGGGCGCGCGCGAGTTGCCGCGCGAAGTCCGCGCGCTTCTCCGCGAATCGAGCATCGGTCTCCTGGGCGCGCGCGAGCAGCCCGCGCGCCGACTCCAAGGCCCGCAGGTAGCCGTCGAGCGCGGCCCCCAGGGTGTGCTGTCCCTCCTCGGAGAGGAATGAGGGGAAGGTGCGCAGGACCTCCGCGCGAGCCTTGAGCGCGTCGAAGTCTCGAGGCGAGGACCCATGCGACTCGGGCAACCCCGCGCGAACGCGGAGCACGTCCAGCTCCAGCTCGGCGCTGGCCACGCGAAGCTGACGAAGCTGCGTGCGGTAGTGGTCATTCTCCGAGCTGGCCCAGGGCCGCCCGAGGATGAACAAGGCACACAGGAGCAGCAACGCGCCCGCGGCCATGCCCACCGATCGCTTCGACAGACGAGGCTCCATCACGGCACCAGCTTGCGGATTTCCTGAGGCAGAGTCATCGGGTCAAAGGGCTTGCCAATCACACCCAGCGCCCCCAGCTCCAGATAGCGAGCCACCTCCTGCTTCTGAATCTTCGCCGTCATGAAGATGATGGGGGTGGTCGCGGTGGAAGGCTGGGCGCGCAGCTTGCCGAACGTGGTGGGTCCATCCATGCCCGGCATCATCACGTCGAGCAGGATGAGGTCCGGCGATTCGCTCGCGGCCTTCTCCACCGCCTCGGCGCCCGAGGACGCAAGCACGGTCTGCCACCCACCCACACGGCTGAGGCTGAGCTGGCCAATGGTACGGATGTCGTCCTCGTCATCGACAAGCAGCACCTTGCGCAGGGTCGTCATTGGGCTGGACCTTTCCCCGAGGGGGAATGAGTAGAGAGAGCGGATGGCGACGCGTCGCTCGTGAGCAGCAGGTGCGCCAGCGTGGCACGAAGTTCGGCGCCAGAGGCACGGGACTTCACCAGGCACGCCACGACATCGCGAGCCATGTCGGCAGAAGGCTCATCCACCGAGAACAGGACGACGGGCGCCGCAGCTCGAAGAGAGGCCAAGGGCAAGCGCCCGCCATCCGGAAGGACGGGGTCCACGAGGACCACCTCGAAAGGCCCCGTACAGAGGGCCTGCTCGGCCTCCGCCAGTGAGGAGGCGGTGACCACGTCCGCCAGGCCGTCCAAGATGTCTGCCACCGCGCGGCGGTCGTCCAGGCGAGCATCCACGTGCAGGACGCGGGGACGAGAGGGTTGCCACGCCTTGGGGTTCCACTCGGGAAGCTCGAACCAGAAGGTCGTCCCTCGCCCGAGTTCCGTCGTGAATTGAAGCACGCCGCCCATCCGCTCCACGAGGCCACGGGCAATGCTCAACCCCAACCCCGTGCCACCGCGCCGGCGGCTGTCCGAGCCATCCGCCTGGGCGAACTTCTGGAATATTCGGGCGTGAAAGGCCTCCGGAATGCCGGAGCCTCGATCCTCAACCCAGATGCGAAGGTGGGGGCCCGCGCGGCGCAGGCCCAAGGTGACACATGCGCCTTGAGGTGAGTATTTGATGGCATTGGACAAGAGATTGGCAATCACCTGCCCCATGCGATCTGAATCCACGCGGGCCCAGACACCCGGGGCATCGGATATCAATTCGAGTTCAACACCCGACTCGTCCGCATGGCCCCGGTGCGCCTCCAGCGCTTGCATCAACAGGGGCTCCATGGCCGCGGGCTCCAACGTGATGTCGAGCTTTCCCGAGGCCATCTTTTCCAAATCCAGAATATCATTGATGAGGCGAATGAGGCGCTCACTGTTCTTGTGCGCAATGCCAATCATCTGCCCCACCTGAGGCTCGAGTGGCCCCGCCACGCCGCCCGAGAGCAAACCCAGCGCACCTCGAATGGAGGTGAGCGGTGTCCTCAACTCATGGCTGACCGTGGAGACGAACTCGTTCTTCATCTGCTCCACGCGCTGTCGTTCGTCGGCCAGACGGCGGGCCTCGGTGACATCCCGGGCAACCGCATACAGGAGCCCCTCCGAGAGATTGGGGACCGCATTCCACTGGAGCCACCGCCAGGAACCGTCCTGGCAACGGGTTCGTTGCTCGAACTGGAGGAGCGGCGCGCCAGTCCGAGCACGCTCGAGCTGTGCCTCGGTGGCAATCCGGTCCTCCTCTAATGCGAGGTCGACCAGGGACGTGGCGAACAGCTCCTCCTGGCTGAATCCCAAGGTATGGCGCCACGCATCTGACAGGCGCAGGAACGCCCCATCCAGGGTGGCGATGCAGAGCATGTCCACGGAGAGCGCGAAGAAGCGCTCCTGGTGTTCGAGTGCCGAGCGCGCCTCGCGAACGGTCAGCGCGGAGAACTCAAGCTCCACCCAAGCCGCGAGGTTCTGCAACGCGGCGCGATCATGCTCGGAGAAGTCACGAGGTACGCTGTCGATGAGGCAGAGCGTCCCTACGCGACCGCCGTCCGGTGCCCGTAACGGGTGCCCCGCATAGAAGCGGATGAAGGGAGCACCAACCACCAGCGGGTTGTCGTGGAAGCGGTCATCCAGCACCGCATTCGGAACGACAAACGTGCTCGTCGCGAGAATGGCGTGACCACAGAAAGAGACGTCTCGTGAGGTCTCGGTCGCGCCAAGTCCCTGCCGCGCCTTGAACCATTGCCGTCCCTCATCAACCAGGGACACCAGCGCAATGGGCACCCGGAAGAGGTGGGCCGCGGTTCTGACGACGCGATCGAAGCGCTCCTCCGATGGCGAATCCAGGAGGCAAAGGCTGCGCAGAGCCTGAAGGCGACGCGACTCATCCGGCGGCAACGGAGGAGGAATCATGGGGGAGCCCTCGTGCAACTCCAGCCTCGCCGACCTGGGGAGAGGACACGAAGACCCCTCATGGCGCTCGAGAGCGATTCCTCGCTCAAGCGGCCACTAGTGGGCACTTCGGCCTGGAAGAAGCGTGAGGGACTGCACCACACCAGGTGGGACGGGCCGGCACAGGCACTCACGGCCCAGCTGAGCGGAGCCAAGACCCGCTGTCCAGAAGGACGCGGCTCGGCTCAAACACTCACAGGAGTGTCTGGCTTTGCATCAAAGGCCAAGCCGGAAAACACTCCTGAGATCACAAAGCCCCTCTTCGAACCCGGGGGAGAAAAAGGAAAAGCCCCCGGCGCCATGAAGGCGACGAGGG
>JAEMGR010000053.1 GCA_016458225.1 Myxococcaceae bacterium JPH2
ACCCGAGGAACTGCCGGACACGCTCTTGCCGCGCCTGCGCGACGAGGACAGCGGCGTGCGGCTGGAGGCCACGGGGCGACTGGCGGACCTGGCGCTCCCGCAGGCGCGAGGTGCGCTGGCGGGGATGCTGGAGGATGACTTGCCCCAGGTGCGCTTCGAGGCCGCGCGCGGCATCGCGGCGCTGAAGCACCCGGCGGGGTTGGACGTGCTCCTCGCCGCGCTCGACGAGGAGGCGCTGCGCTTCCGAGCCCTGGGCGCGCTGGCGGAGCTGGAGGACGCGCGAGCGCTGCCCGCGGTGAAGCGCCTCTTCGGAAAGTGGCTGTTGCCCGCGTTCGACAAGACGCAGGCGGCGGGCGTGCTCGCCAAGCTGGGCGACCCCGAGGGCGCGACGTGGCTGCTGGAGCGCACGCGGCGCGGCCGGTGGACCGCGGACCGGGCTCTCGCGGTGGAGCTGTGCGGCGAGCTGCGAGTGCCTGGGGCCCTGGAGCGGCTCAAGGCCATCCTGGACGACGGGAAGGATGCCGCCCGAGGCGCGGCTGCACGGGGCCTGGGCCGCCTGGGAGATGCACAGGCGCTGCCCTGGCTGCTGGTGCTGTTGGAGGACCGGGGCGCCACCGAGGACCTCCGGCTGGACGCGGCGGACGGCGTGTGGCGCCTGGGCGGGAGCGAAGGGCGCGAGCGCATCCGCGCGGCCATGTCCACCTTCACCTCCGCCGAGGCACGGCTGGAGCTGACCGACTTGTTGGAGGAAGAGCCATGAAGCTGGTGGATGCGCACTGCCACCTGGAGCCGAAGGACTTCGCGGAGGTCGGGCCGGTGCTGGAGCGCGCCCGCGCCGCGGGCCTGGTGCATGCGGTGCTCGTGGGACAGTTCCACGGACCGGGGAACTGGGGAAACGCGCTGGAGCTGGCCGCGGCCCTCCCGGAGTTCCTGTCGCCCACGTTGGGCATCCATCCCCACGAGGCTGCTCGCGTGACGGAGGAGGACTTCGCGGTGCTGGAGCGCACGTGCGCTCGACCCGAGGTTCGCGCGGTGGGCGAGGCGGGGCTGGACTACTACTACGACAACTCGCCGCGCGAGGTGCAGGCCACCGTCTTCCGGCGGCAGTGCGCCCTGGCGCGCGCGCTGGGCAAGCCGCTGGTGGTGCATGTCCGAGATGCCCATGACGACTGTGAGCGCGTGCTCGCGGACGAGGGCGTCACCCACGGCGTCATCCACTGCTTCACCGGCGACACGGACGCGGCGCGCCGGTACCTGGACCGGGGCTTCTTCCTGTCGCTGTCCGGTGTCGTCACCTACAAGAAGACGGAGGCGCTCCAGGACGCGGTGCGCTTCGCGCCGTTGGACCGCCTGATGGTGGAGACGGACAGCCCTTATCTCGCGCCCGTGCCGCACCGGGGCCGGAAGAACGAGCCCGCGCACGTCGTGGAGACCGCGCGCAAGGTGGCCGAGCTGAAGGGTGTCTCGGTGGAAGAGGTGGCCGCGGTGACGACCGCCAACGCGGCCCGCCTCTTCACACTCCCGCTGCGCTAGGCGACACTCCTGCTGCGCTAAGCGTTCCTCACGCCGCGCTGAGCGCTCCGGCCAGGGCCTCCAGGTCCTGGTCCAGGTGCGGCATCTCCAGCAGCAGCGCGTCTGGGTCGTACTGGAAATCCGCCTGCTTCATGCGCAGCAGCGCCTGGAGCGCGGGCTCGCCCGAGTGGCCTCCGAAAGAGGCGAAGACGACGCGGCCGTGCTCCAGGTGCAGATAGCCTTCCAGCGTGTGGTGACGCAGCTGGAGCCGCCCACTCTTGCGACCGCCGCCCAACGTGTGGAGCAGCTCGCGGGGCGGCAGCTCGTCGAAGCTGCCTCGCACCACGCGGCCCGGGCCGTTGTGCAGCACCCGGTCCTCCAGCATGGCGCGCACGGCCTTGGCCACCGCTGGCTTGTCCGTCGGGGTCAGCACCGCCGTGGCGCCCGCCATCAGCAGCCGGTCGCGCGTCGCGGCGTCGGGCTCGCCGACCACCGCGATGGGCAGGCCCGCGCTCTCGGGCGCCGAGCGCGCCACCTGGAGCAGCTCCAGCACCTCGCTCTGTCCCAGGCGCAGGCTCACCACCAGCACGTCGCAGTCCTGCCGAGCCAGTCCGTCCAGCGCGCCATCCAGCGTGGAGAGGGCGTGTGCCACCAGGTCCTGCTTGAGCACGGCCTCCAGCAGCTCTCCTCGCGCCGCTTCATCCTGCTCGGCGATGAGGACCTGACGGCCGTCGCTGACCAACCGGTGGCGCAGCAGCTCACCGCTCTGGAGCTGGCAGACGATGTCCGCCACCACGGGGTCGTAGAGCACGCCCGCGTTCTTGCGCAGGTGCTCCAGGGCCTGCTCCTTGGTCAGCACGCGACCATGGGCGTTGCCCGGGTTCTTGGTCAGCTCCAGGAAGCTGTCCACGGCGGCGAGGATGCGCGCGCCCAGCGTGATGTCTTCGCCCTTGGCGGCCTGGGGCGTGCCCGAGCCGTCCCAGGCCTCGTAGAGCTGCGCGAGGATGGTGTTCACCTGCGCGGGCAGGTGCACTGTCTCGAACAGCTTCGTCGGCGCGCGACAGCTCGCCTTCGCCTGGGCCTTCCACTCGGGGTTGGCCGCGTTGCTCGCGAGCGAGAAGTGCCGCTCGGAGGGCTTGCCCAGGTCGTGAAGGTACGCGGCGATGGACAGCGCGGCCAGCTCCTTGTGCGGCATGCCCATGCGCTGGCCGACGATGCCCGCCTGCCGCGCCAGCTGTGCCGAGTGGCCGCGGTGCCGTGGCCGGTCCTGCTCCAAGACGCCCACCAGGATGCTCAGCGTCTCCACGTAGTCCGTGTCGCTGATGAGCCCGCGCGGCCCGCCAGGCTCGCGCCGCTGGGTCGCCGAGCGCGCCGAGGGCGTGCCGCCGCTCGGTCGCTGCAGCCGCATGCGCGCGTCTGTCTCCAGCCGCATCTGCATGCTGGGCGTGCCACGGCTGGTGGTGGTGCTGCGCCCCGTCTCGTGCACGCCGGTGTTGGAGGGCGTGTCGGGACGGCGAGGCGCGGCTCCGGGCGTGGGGCCACCCTCCAGCAGCGCGGTGAACGCCGTGGGGTCGCCGTAGTAGTGCTTGCGGATGGCGGCCGCGATGGCGCTGCGCAGGCCCACGTACGCGTAGACCTCCGACATTCCGGTGACGAGCGCAATCTCGTCCAGCAGCGCCTGGTTCTGCGGCTCGGCGGCCACCACGGACAAGAGCTGGCGCTCCGGATCCACGGCCAGCGGAAGCACGTTCTGCGCTTCCGCCAACCGCACCGGCAGCTTGTCGAGCACCTTGGTGTCGATCTTCGCCTTCGCCAGTTTGTCCGCGGTGACGAAGCGGGTCTGGAACTCCGCGGCCAGGAAGCGCAGCAGTGCCGCTTCCTGGAGCAGCCCCAGGTCCACCAGGCAGTCCCCCAGCTTGTGGCCGGTGATCTTCTGGTGCTCCAACGCCTGTTCCACGGCCCCGGGGGTGGTGAGGCCGGCTTCAATCAAGCGCTCTCCGAGCCGCTTTGCCATGGTGTCAGCCTTCCGAAGAACCCTCGCCCTCGCCGCCCGCCTTGGGCGACTCGGGGGCCAGCGACGACAGCGCGCTGAACGGCTTGAACGTCAGCTCCTTGGGGAGGCTGTTCGGGTCGCGCGGCGGCCGGTCCTCACGCGGCGGCCGGTCCTCGCGGGGCGGACGCTCGGCGCGGGGCTCGCGCGGCGGACGGTCCTCACGGGGCGGGCGCTCGGCGCGGGGCTCGCGCGGCGGACGCTCAGCGCGCTCCTTGCGACCCTCGGACGGAGTCGCCGGCGGCGCGCTGGGAGCCTCGGCGGGAGTGCCGCCGCCCGCGTGCGGGGCCTTGTTGTCCCCGCGAGCCTTGCGCTTCTCCTCGCGGCCCTTGCGGCGGCCACCGCCCTCGACGGGGGCGCGACCGCGCACGGTGGGCACCGGGCCCTTCCAGAGCTGGCGATCGTAGTGGCGCAGGTTCTCCGTCCACTTCTCGTTCGGGTCGCGCTGCATGGCCTCGACCCACGAGGCGATGCGCGAGTCGAGCGAGTCGAGCGCGTGGACGATGTGCGCCTCCAGCGTCATGGGCACCTTGGGGCTGCCGTACTCCAGCTGTCCGTGGTGGGCGAGCACCAGATGCGTCAGGTGCTGCTCCAGCAGCGGCGGGAAGCCCGGGATGGCCAGCGACTTCTCGCGGATCTTCTGGGCGGTCATCACCAGGTGGCCCACGAGGCGGCCCTCGTCGGTGTAGTCGAAGCCCTTCTCGGGGGAGATCTCCCCGACCTTCATCACGTCATGCAGCAGCGCGCCGGCCAGCAGCAGGTCCCGGTCCGCCATGGGGTAGTGGTCCGCCACCCGCAGCGTCAGCCGCATGACGGACAGCAGGTGCTCGGCCAGTCCGCCGCGCCACGCGTGGTGCACGTTCTTCGCGGCCGGGGCGATGGGCAGGCCCGCGGCGATCTGCGGGTCATCCAGGAAGGCGATCAGCAGCTGCTTCACGAACGGATCATTCACCCGGTCCGTGACCAGCTCGCGAATCTGTCCCACGGCGCGCGCGCCCGCGGCGCCACCCTCGGACTTGGGCTGCTCGGTGCGGGGCTCCTTCGCTTCCTTGGCCTCGCGCGGCTCCTTGGGCTCCTTGGCCTCCTTCGCCTCGGCGGCGGGCTTGGCCTCGGGCGGCGGGGCAGGGGGCGGCTCGAACTCGCGGGCGTCGAGCGGCTCGGGGTCCAGGCGCTCCAGGCCCTCCACGACGACCTGCGGCCGGCCGTGGAAGACAATGACGCTGCCCTGGACGAGCACGAAGTCGCCCTTCTGGAAGGCGGGCTCGATGGCTTCGAGCTTCTCGAAGACTCGGCCGTCGACCTCGCCGCTCTTGTCGACGAACGTCACGGCCAGGAAGACCTTGCCACTGCGCGCCGTCACCTTCTCCTTCTTGGTGACGCGGAAGACGGTGTTGACTCGGTCCTTCTCACGCAGATCGGCCGCATACACCTTGCGGACGGTCTCGACGGAAGCCTCCGGGGTGGAATTCGCGGTCTGGGTCTCGTTGTCGTTGGTCATCGCGGCGCGGACACTACCACCGAGCAGGGCCCTCGGGGTGAGTGGAGTCAGCTCACCTCCAAAGCCACGGCGTCGAGGGCGTCGACTCCGAGGGAGCCCACGGGGGTGGGGTGGTCCGGAGGAAGGCCCAGGCGAGCGAGGCGGAAGGCCGGCCGGGCCTCCTGCTCGCACGCGCTGGCCACCAGCGTGTCGAATTCACCCGGGGCCAATGGGGGACGGTAGCCCGCGACCAGCAGGAACCCGCCATGACGGGTGCGCTGGAGGGCGCCTCGCATGCGCTGCACGAACTCCTCCGCGCTCTGGAGCCCCGGGGTGTCCATCAGGACCAGGTCGAAGGTGTCCGTCAGCCCCGCGAGCGTCTCCAGGGGCTCTCCGCGCGCCACCGTCACCCGACCCATGAGGCCGTTGGCCTCGGCGTTCTCCCGGGCGAGGTCCGCCGTGTCGGGATCCGCGTCGAACGCGAGCACCTGCCGAGCGCCGTGCAGCCCCGCGTGGACGAAGAGCCCGCCCACGCCGCACGCGATGTCCAGCACGCGAGTCCCCTGGGCCAGGTGCGCCACGAAGCGACGCAAGTCCCGCAGCGCGTAGGGGTAGCCGGTGCCTCGGCCGTAGGTGAGGTCCACCGTGAAGCGCGCGCCCATCTCCAGCAGGCGGAACCAGCGGGGTGGGGTGCCGTACAGCACATGGGGTCGTTGCAGCGGCAGGCCCAGGCGTCGTCGCCGGAGCGTGTCGTTGCGCAGCAGCACCGAGCTGGCGCCCGCCACCTCGCCCAGCGCGCGGGTGATCTCCTGATGCCGCGCGTCCATGGCGCGGCTGAGCGTCTGGATGACGAAGTGGCTCTCGTAGCGGTCCACGATGAGGCCGGGCAGGCTGTCTCCGTCATCGTTCACGATGCGGCAGAAGCGCGGGTCGTCCACCCACTGCGCGCGCCGCTCGAAGGCATGGCGCAGGTAGCGGGGGATGGGGCCTTCCTCCACGTCGTCGGGCAAGCCCAGGCGCCGCACCGCGGGCGAGGCCTCCAGGTCCACGTCGCCCAGGCCCAGCACCTGGCCGTCCTCGTCGCGCAACTGCACGGGCTCGCCGGGCTCGGGCGTGCCTTCCATCGAGACGATGTCCTCGCGGCGCAGCCAGGGGCTTCCATGGCGCAGCCGCCGAGCTGCTTCGCGAGACAGGTAGGTGCTGTACACGTCGGCGTCCTCCCCCAGGGCGAAGCCGTTGCGCGGGCCGGTCCGCGGGGCATTCGCCAGGGGGAAAACATGGGCCGCGCGGGTCGCGCTGGCGGCGAACGCCGGGCCCCCGCTCCGAGGGGCAGGGGAGGGAACAAGCTGGGCTGCCGAGGTGGCTAGCGCTTGGGTGAGGGGGCCGCGCTCGGCCGGATGTACGCCCGGTACGCCACGCGGGTGAACAGCGAGGCCGTCAAGAATGCCAGCACGATTCCAATCACGGACGTCCCGTACGTGTGGCCGCGGAGCAGGAGGATGGCGGCCACCGTCCCCATCAACACGCCGAGGCCCACGGTGTAGATCTGGGCCCGGCGTGCCAGCAGCTCTTGGGTCTTGTCCCGTGCGCCCGCCAGCGCGGGGATGGTGCCGGCGTGACGCCAGGTCGAGGTGCCCACTTCGCGCACCTCGTCCTCGGGGGAGACGAGCCCCTGGACGTAGGCCTGCGCGATGTCGCCCAGCGTGGGGTAGGTCAGCTCACCGTCCGGGGTCCGCACCTGATAGGGCATGGCCATTGCTCCTCGCGCCAGCCTCCCCCGTTCCTCGGGGAAAGCTCAAGTCAGCTCGGTCGCAATCTGCTCAGCGATGCGCAGCCCATCAATGGCCGACGAGACGATGCCGCCCGCGTAGCCGCAGCCCTCGCCCGCCGGGTACAGGCCGCGCATGGACACCGACTGGAGGTCGTCGCCGCGAGTAATCCGCAGGGGCGAGCTGGTGCGGCTCTCGATGCCGATGAGCTTGCCCTCGTCGCTGATGAAGCCGCGCATCTTCCGGTCGAACGTCCGCAGCGCGCCCTTGATGGACTGGGTGAGGCGCTCGGGGAACAGGCGGTTGAGGTTCTCGTGCGCCAGTCCCGGCCGGTAGCTGGTGCCGCCTGGATCCTTCGTCACGCGCCCGGCCAGGTAGTCCGGGATGGTCTGCGCCGGCGCGAAGAAGCGGCCACCGCCCAGCTCATACGCCTTCTTCTCCCAGTGCCGCTGGAAGTTGAGCCCCGCGAGCGGGCCGGTGAAGCCCTCGCGCTCGAAGTCCGCCACGGACACGGACACGACGATGCCCGCGTTGGCGTAGCGCGCGTTGCGGCGCGAGTTGCTCATGCCGTTGGTGCACTGGAGCCCCTCCTCGGTCGGAGTGGGCACCACGATGCCGCCGGGGCACATGCAGAACGAGTAGATGCCGCGCACCTCGCCGTCCACGTCCAGGTTCTCCGCGAGTTTGTAGTCGGCCGGAGGCAGGCGCGGGTTCTTCGCCGCCGCGCCGTACTGGATGCTGTTGATGAGGGCCTGGGGATGCTCGGCGCGGAATCCGAGCGCGAACGGCTTGGCCTCCACGCTGACGCGGCCATCGGTGGCGAAGCGCTCGTACAGCTCGCGCGCGGAGTTGCCCGGCGCCAGGATGACCCGGTTGCTCTCCAGCGTGCGGCCATCCGAGAGCTTCACGCCCGCGATGTGGCCGTCCTTGTAGAGCAGGTCGTCCACGCGCGTCTCGAAGTGCACCTGGCAGCCGCCCGCGATGAGCTCCTCGCGCAGCTTGGCCACCGCGCCCGGCAGGAGGTCCGAGCCGATGTGCGGCTTGCCTTCAATCAGGATGTGGTCCGGCGCGCCGTAGCGGGCGAACGCCTCGATGACCTTGCGCACCATGGGGTGGTTGATGCGCGTGGACAGCTTGCCGTCCGTGTACGCGCCGGCGCCGCCCTCGCCGAAGTTCATGTTGCTCTCGGGATCGAGCGTGCCGTCGCGCATGAGCTTGGCCACGTCCTTGCGGCGCGTGATGACCTCGCGGCCTCGCTCCAGGAGGATGCTGCGCACGCCGCGCTCCAAGAGCCCCAGCGCGGCGAACAGGCCCGCGGGCCCCGTGCCGATGACGATGGGCCACTGCTCCGGCTCCTTCACCCGGGGCTGGGCCTCGGGAGGAGGGGGCGCCTCGCCCACGTCGGGAGGCAGGCGCGCGGGCTTGCGCCCCGCCGCCAACTCCACCTCCAGCGTGTAGATGTAGCGCGGGCTGCCCTTCTTGCGAGCGTCCAGCACCGAACGGATGACGCGCACGGAAGCGAGGTCGCTCCGGGTGACGCCCAGCTTCTCCGCGGCGCGCTGACCGAGCAGCTCCTCCGGCTCGTCCAGCCACAGCCCGATGTTGTTCACCCGATACGCCATCTGTTCCGCTCCTGGTGGGGGCGCGTATCTGCTCCACCCCGTTGAAAGAATGCAAGCACTTGAAAACACGGTGGGCTGCCTCCCGGGCGTCGGGGTGCGTACCCGCCGATGCACCTGGGGGTGCTACAGCCCCGGAGCGCCCGTGAGGTGCGAAGCCGGTTTCGCAGTCTCCGAGTGGGGATGCCAGCGCCGCGTCGCTTCAACCCCCGAGGAACGCAGGGGAATCCGTCCGGAAGGCAACGGCTGGCACGGCGGTTGAACTCGCTGGGCCGCGTGATTTCCCGGCGCCGCCTCATTTCGCGCCACCTCGGAGGCATTCACAGTGAGCACCGACCAAAAGGGCACCCGGATCCTGGCGCGCACGTTCTTCAACCAGCTGCGCGCGAGTGGTTACACGCCCCACCAGGTCATCGGCATCGCCACGGAGCTGTTGGACCTCGTCACCACGGACCTCGCGGAGTTGAAGGAAGGCGACAAGGGCGTTGCCGTCCAGGCGACACCGGAGCAAGGGGCCGAGTGGCGCCAGCGCGCCTGAGTCATTAGGCTTCAGCCCAGACCCTCGCGGGCGAGTGGGCTCCGGACTGGTTTCGGGGCTCCCGCCCGCGTGGTTGCGGAAAAGACCGGCGGCCGCCGGTTTTTTTGTGCCCGCGATTCGGCGCCCCTGGAGCTATCCGCCGCGCTCCCGGCGCCGCATGCGCGCGGCCGAGCCCGCGATGAAGAGCAGGCCCGCCGTCAGCACGGTGAACACGAGGCTGGCCGAGAACGTGGCCATCCAGGCCAGGAGCGCGAAGCCGCCCATGAGCGCGAGGGCATCCACCCAGCGAGGCCGAGGCTGCGGCAGCACCAGCACGGTGACGCACGCGGTGAGCGGCAGCCCCAAGGCGACCTGCCGCACGATGGCCTCGGTGCTGGTGCGCACCGTCTCCCAGTTGTGCACGAGGATGGCGGCGAAGATGACCACCGTGCCCAGGGCGAGCACGAGCACGCCCGCGGCGGCCGCGTCCTTGGTGAGGCGGGCCTTCTCGTCGAACTGCTGCACGGCCAGGTCGACGAGCTGCTCCAGCGCGCTGTTGAGGATCTCCGCGAAGAAGATGAGCAGCACGCAGAAGATGAGCGTCACCTTCTCTGCCAGCCCCAGCGGGATGCCGTTGCCGACCATTCCCACGAGCGCGGCGGACACGACGTGGATGCGCATGTTGCGCTGGTACACGACGGTGTGGATGAGGCCCGCCCAGGCGTGTCCGAAGGAGGCGAGGAGCCCCGTGCTGCGCCGGGAGGGAAAGCGGGGAGGCGGAGTGGCAGGGACGGTCATCGGAGCGTGAAGGGATGAGCAGGCTAGCATCCACGGGTGCGATTGCCGTGTGAGTCTGAACGGGTAAGGTCCGACCCGTGATGCGACTCGACTGTGTGGCGGCCCTGTTGTTGACCTCGACACTGGCGGCGGCTCAAGAGCCCGCGCCTTCCTTCGAGGGGGACGACTGGGGGCTGGAGCCGCCGGGTGTGCAGTACCTGCCTGCTCCCGGCCCGCGCCCCCATGAATCCCGGATGTCCGCGCACGAGCCCGCGGGCGTGCGACGTGAGTCTCCCTCCCGGGGGGCGAAGTCCGCGTTCGCGGGTGTGCCGCAGGGCCGTGAGCGGACCGGAGCCCTGTCCGGCAAGGTCGTGTACCTGAGCCCTGGACATGGGTTCTATCGGGACAACTCACTGCGCCGGTGGGCGACCCAGCGAGGCAACTCGTGGGCGGTGGTGGAGGACCTCATCTCCATGGAGGTCGCCAGCCAGGAGCTGCTGCCCATGCTGGTGGGGGCGGGCGCCACGGTGATTCCGGTGCGCGAGACGGACCTGAACCCGCTGATGGTCATCGTGGACGACGGCGACGCGGGCTACGCCGAGTCCGACGCCACCCTGTTCAGCACGCCCGCGCAGACCGGGTGGAAGACGGTGGCTCCGCCCCTGACGAACGCGACGGAGCCCTTCACGCAGGGCACCACGCGCGTGGCGACCACGGCCGCGGTCGCGTCCGCGCGGGCGACGTGGACGCCCGAGGTTCCAGCGGATGGGGCGTACAACGTCTACGTCTCATATGGCTCGGACCCCACGCGCGCGACGGATGCGCACTACGTGGTGCGGCACGCGGGCGGCGAGAGCCACTTCCGCGTCAACCAGCGCCGCCACGGGGGCACGTGGATGCTCCTGGGGCGCTTCTTCTTCCGCGCGGGAACGCATCCGGACGCAGGAGCGGTGACGCTGATGAACGACTCGGCCACGGCAGGCGCCACGGTGTCCGCGGACGCGGTGCGGCTGGGCGGTGGTCGCGGCGACGTGGGCGACGGCACGGTGGGCGTGCTCGCGCGTCCGCGCTCGGAGGAGAGCGCGCGCTACCACGTGCAGTTCAGCGGCGCGCCCGCGATCGTGTATGCGCCCACGGGGGCGAACGCGCTGTCGAACGAGCGCAACGCGGACGTCTCGGCGCGCCCGCGCTTCGCGGCGTGGCTGCACGAAGAGGGCGAAGACGCGGTCTATGTGGCGTGGCACACCAACGCCTCGACGACGGGCAACGTGGTGGGCACCGAGGGCTACGTCTACGGCCCCAACCCGGTGGACGGGACGTACAACTTCACGGGCGTGCCCGGCAGCGAGGTCATGGGGCGCGCGCTGTTGGATGAAATCTCTCGCGACATGAAGCGCGAGGTGGATCCGAACTGGAAAGTGCGCTCGTTGCGCTCGGCGAACCTGGGCGAGGTGAACCCCACGCACAACTCCGAGATGCCCAGCGTCCTCCTGGAGATGGCCTACCACGACGCCACGGCGGACGCGGCGAAGCTGAAGGAGCCCGGCGTGCGGCACGTGGCCGCGCGAGCCATCGTGCAGGGACTCATCAAGTACTTCGCCGCGCGGGACTCCCAGCCGGTGAACCTGCCGCCCGAGGCCCCTACGGCCGTGGTGGCGCGCACCGTGGCGGAGGGCTCGGTGGAGGTGCGGTGGGCCGCGCCGACCGTGGATCCGACCGAGGAGGGCCGTGACGGGGCCACCGGCTACCGCGTCTACCAGAGCGCGGATGGCCTCGGCTGGGACGAGGGCACGGACGTGACGGGGACCTCGTGGGTGCTCCCGGTGGCCGTGGGCTCCGTGCGGTACTTCCGCGTCGCGGCGCTCAACGTGGGCGGTGAGTCCTTCCCCTCGGCCACGGTGGGCGTGCGAGCGGGGACGACGGCCGCCGTGTTGCTCGTCAACGCGTTCGAGCGGTTGGACGCGACGATGACGTGCGCGGAGGAGCTGAAGGCCTACGACCTGGAGGCCCCGGTCCGTGTGCTGCTCGAGTCGATGAACGACGGGGGCTACCTCACGCGCCACGGCGCCGCGTTCGCCCTGGCGGCGCAGGCCTTCGACGGCGCGACGAGCGGCGCGATGGCGGCGGGCCTCGTGTCGCCTTCGGGCTATCGCGTGGTGGACTGGTTCACGGGGCGCGGTGGCGTCGGGGGACTCGGGCCGTCGCGCGAGGCGCAGGACGCGCTGCGGGCGTTCGTGCTCAGCGGCGGACACCTGCTGCTGTCCGGCACCCGGGTGGCGTCCGCACTGGCCCAGGGCGGCGACGCGGACCGGGCCTTCCTCGCGGACATCCTGCGGGCCTCGGTCCTGGTGGGAACACCGCCGCTTCGAGTGGAGGGCGCACCGGGCGCCTGGCTCTCGGGGGTGGGCGCGGTGGGGTTGGACGATGGAACGCTGGGGGCCTATTCGGTGGGGACCCCCGAGGTGCTGTCCCCCCTCGGGGGAGGCACGGGCGTGTTGCGCTATGCCGGCACGGACCTGGGCGCGGCGGTGGCCTCGTCGCCAGGGGGCACCGTGCTGTTTCTCGGGGTGCCGTTCGAGGGCCTCACGAGCGGAACCGTTCGAGGTCAACTGATGGGTGAGTTCCTGGTGCGCGCGGGCCTGTTGACCCAGGTGCCTTCATTGCCGCCTCCGGACGTCGTGTCGCCCCTGAACCCCCGGCCGTTGACGGGGTGCATCGCGGCGCGCGCGGTGGATCCGCACCCGGTCGTCATTCCCCCGGTGGATCCGCCTCCCACGGTGCGAGAGCCCCTCCCTCAGTTCTATTACGGGCTGGGAGACAGCGGCTGCGGCTGCGGGGCGGGTGGCGCGGGGGTGGGCTCGGGCTTGTGGATGCTGTTCGGTTTGATTGTTCATCGGCGGCGCGCGCGGGCCCGGACAGGCCATGTGAAGCGTTGACTCAGCGGGGGCGCGTGCCTACGGTCGGCCGCCCTGTAGCGAACTTCACGACGTGCGGGCCGTTTCGCCCCACGCGCCTTTGGAAGGAGACACGGACACCATGGCCATCAAGATCGCCATCAACGGTTTCGGTCGTATCGGCCGGTGCGTGCTGCGCGCCGCGCTCAGCCGCAAGGAGAACCTCGAGATCGTCGCCATCAACGACCTCGACAAGCCCTCGGCGCTGGCGCACCTGTTCAAGTACGACTCCGTGCACCGCACGTGGCCGGGCACCGTGTCGCACACGGACAAGGGCATCGTGGTGGATGGCCGGGAGATCGCCGTCACCGCCGAGAAGGACCCGTCCGCGCTGCCCTGGAAGGCGATGAACGTGGACGTGGTGCTCGAGTGCACCGGTCGCTTCACGGCGCGCGAGGGCGCGGAGAAGCACCTGAAGGCGGGCGCTCGCAAGGTGCTCATCTCGGCCCCGGCCAAGGGTCCGGACCTCACCATCGCGTACGGCATCAACCACGACCAGTACGATCCGGCCAAGCACCACATCGTCTCGAACGCCTCGTGCACCACCAACTGCCTGGCGCCCATCGCCAAGGTGCTGGTGGACAACTTCGGCATCGAGAACGGCCTGATGACCACGGTGCACAGCTACACCAACGATCAGCGCATCCTGGACCTCACGCACGAGGACATGCGCCGCGCTCGCGCCGCCGCGCTCTCCATGATCCCCACCAGCACGGGCGCCGCGAAGGCCATCGGTGAGGTCATCCCCTCGCTGAAGGGCAAGATGCACGGCATCTCGGTGCGCGTGCCCACCCCGAACGTGTCGCTGGTGGACCTGACGGTGAACACGTCCAAGGCCGTGACGCCGGAGGCCGTGGTGGAGGCGTACCGCCAGGCCGCCGCCGGTTCGCTCAAGGGCGTCCTCGAGTTCAGCGACGCGCAGACGGTGTCGGTGGACTACAACGGCAACCCGCACTCGGCCATCTTCGACTCGACCAACTGCTTCGTGATGGGCGAGCGGCTCCTGAAGGTCATGGCCTGGTACGACAACGAGTGGGGCTTCTCGAACCGCATGGTGGACACGGCCAAGTTCCTCGTGTCCAAGGGCATCTAGTTCGAGCGCCAGGCTGACCGAGACGGGAGTACCAAGATGATCCGCTACATCGATGACATGCAGCTGACGGGCAAGCGCGTCTTCATCCGCGTGGACTTCAACGTCCCGCTGGAGGGCCGCCGCGTCACCGACGACACCCGCATCCGTGAGGCGCTGCCCACCATCCGGCGCGCGCTCGACATGGGCGGGAAGGTCATCCTGGCCTCCCATCTCGGCCGGCCCAAGGGCCCGGATCCAAAGCTGTCGCTGGAGCCCGTGGCCGTGCGGCTCGCCGAGCTGCTCGGCCCCAAGCACGAGGTCATCCTCACGGATGACTGCGTGGGCGACGGCGTGAAGAAGCAGGTGAAGGAGCTGAAGGAAGGGCAGGTGGTGCTGCTGGAGAACCTGCGCTTCCACAAGGAGGAGGAGGCCAACGACGAGTCCTTCGCGCGTGAGCTGGCGTCCCAGGCGGACGTCTACATCAACGACGCGTTCGGCACCGCGCACCGCGCCCATGCCTCCACCGCGGGCATGGTCCCCTTCGTGAAGGAGAAGGGCGCCGGCTTCCTCATGCGCAAGGAGATCGAGTACCTGGGCAAGGTGCTCAGCAACCCGGAGAAGCCCTTCGTGGCCATCCTGGGGGGCTCCAAGGTGAGCGACAAGATCAAGGTCATCGAGAGCCTGCTGCCCAAGGTGGACGCGCTGCTCATCGGTGGCGCCATGGCCTACACGTTCCTCAAGGCGCAGGGCATCGAGGTGGGCAAGAGCCGGGTGGAGGAGGACAAGCTCGCCTTGGCCACGCGCTTGTTGGACGCGGCGCAGCGGCTGCGCACGCCCATCGTGCTGCCCATCGACCACATCGTGGGCACCGAGCCCTCGGAGAAGAGCCCCGCGAGCGAGACGCCGGATCAGGTCATCCCGTCGGACATGATGGGCCTGGACATCGGCGTGAAGACGCGCGCGATGTTCTCCGAGCGGATCCGCGACGCGAAGACGGTGGTGTGGAACGGGCCCATGGGCCTGTTCGAGGTCCCCAAGTTCGCCGAGGGCACGCGCATCGTCGCGCTGGCCATGGCGAACAACACGCAGGCCACGACGGTCATCGGCGGCGGGGACAGCGCGGCCGCGGTGGAGCAGATGGGCTACGCGGCGAAGATGAGCCACGTCTCCACGGGCGGCGGGGCCTCGCTGGAGTTCCTCGAGGGGCGTGAACTTCCTGGCATCAAGGCGCTAGAGACGAAGTAGTCTCCGACGTCCGAACCGGACTCACACCTGGGGGAAGCGATGGCCACCGGAGCGCGCCGCAAGATTGTCGCTGGCAACTGGAAGATGAACAAAACGGTGCCCGAGGCGCTCGCGTTGGTCCGCGAGCTGCGGGCCCAGGTGGCGCCGCTCGGAGACAAGGTGGAGGTGGTGGTGGCGCCTCCCTTCGTCGCGCTCCAGGCGGTGCACGTCGCGCTGGAAGGCGCGCCCCTCCAGTTGGCGGCGCAGAACTGCCACTGGGAGGCGTCCGGAGCGTTCACCGGCGAGGTGTCCGCGCCGATGCTGGCGGAGCTGGGGTGCGCCTACGTCATCGTGGGGCACTCGGAGCGCCGGCAGTTCTTCGGCGAGACGGACGAGACGGTGAACAAGCGGGCGCACGCGGTGAAGAAGGCGGGCATGACGCCCATCCTCTGCGTGGGCGAGACCTTGGCGGAGCGCGAGGCGAACCGGACGCTGGAGGTGGTGGAGCGTCAGGTGCGCGGAGGGCTGGTGGGCTTCGAGGCGGCGGACGTGGCGAAGTTCGTGCTGGCGTACGAGCCGGTGTGGGCGATTGGCACGGGGCGCACGGCGACGACGGCCCAGGCGCAGGAGGTCCACGCGGCGATCCGGGGCCTGGTTGCTCGGCTGTATGACGGGGAGACGGCGGGGCGGGTGCGCATCCAGTACGGCGGCAGCGTGAAGCCGGACAACGCGGCGGAATTGCTGGGTCAGCCGGACGTGGATGGGGCGCTGGTGGGGGGCGCGAGCCTCAAGGCCGGGGACTTCCTGGCGATTGTGAAGTCGGCGGGATGATCGGGCCCGCCGGAAGAAGTTGTCACGCGTTCACCTCATTGTGTAGGGTGCGCCCTCTTTCCACGGAGCGTCTGGAAGCGCCATGCTGACCTTCTTTACGATCGTGCACGTCCTGCTCTGCGTGTTCATGATCTTCGTGATCTTGCTGCAGCCTGGGAAGGACGCTGGTATGGGGTCCGCGCTGGGAGGTGGCGCCGCCACGAGTGCCTTCGGTGGTCGCGGGGCGGTGACGTTCCTGAGCAAGCTGACGGGAATCTGCGCCGGCCTGTTCTTCCTGACGTCGCTGGGCCTGTCGTTCGTGGGGCTGCGGACGTCGGTGGCGGCGGGTGGTGCGGCGGCGAAGAAGCCGCCGGCGGCCACGGCACCGGCGACGCCGGGTGGTGCGGCGGCTCCCGCGGAGTCCTCCGCGCCGACGTCGACGCCGGCCGAGGCACCGCAGGGCCAGCAGGAAGCCCCGAAGCAGTAGTCGTTGTTCGGGGTGAGGCAGAAAAGAATCACGCAGCGGTTGAGATAGTCGTTGCGTGATTCAGCGCGGTTCGGTACATGGACTGCACAAGTTGCCCAGGTGGTGGAACTGGTAGACACACCATCTTGAGGGGGTGGCGCCGAAAGGTGTGCGGGTTCGAATCCCGCCCTGGGCACTCCGAATTGAGCCTCCAAGTCCTTGTGACTTGGGGGCTTTTTTCATTTCTGAGCTACGGCCTCCTGGTCATGTGCCCCGTATGTGCCCCTCTCCAGCAAGGGGCCATCCAAGAGTTTCACCGCATCCTGTTTCACCTGCGGACTCAGATGGGCGTAGCGCATCGTCATGTCGAGCGTGGCGTGTCCCATCAGCTCCTGGATGACCTTCAGAGGAACGCCCTTCATTGCGAGGTGGCTGCCGTAGGTGTGCCGCAGGTCGTGCCACCCAATCGTGCCGGTCTCCCGTGAGATGCCCGCTCGCTTCAGCGTGGTGATGAGCAGGTGATCCATCATCCCCGGAGTGAGGTGCTCGCCGTTCTCCTGGCAGAAGACGAAGGGGCCACGAAGGTGTCGGTGGGCTTTGAGGGCATCCACGACGGACTGCGGAAGGTCCACCGTCCGAGTGCTACCGCCCTTGGGCGTGCCTTCGACACCGCGCCAGATGGTCCTTTTGACGTGGAGCTTCGCGCGGGGGAGGTCAACGTCCTGCCACTGGAGGCCGATGAGTTCCCCTTGTCGCAGTCCCGTCTTGGGGGCTGCCGTCAGGAGGGCGAAGTCCTCGGGGCATGCCGCTGCGAGGAGCCGCTCCACTTCCTCGAAGGTGAGGAAGTCGTAGTCGGGCTTCTTCACCTTGAAGAGCTTCACGTCCGGGACATGAGCCAGGACGGTCTGCTCCTTCGCGAGGTTGAGCAGCTTGCTGAGGACGGCGAGCGCGTTGTTGATGGTCTTCAGGCTCAGGAGCTGGGTCGTGCGGACCTTGCGCCTTCGGAGGGCACGCCTGGAGGCCGTATCGGAGTGTCCGCTGAGCCGCCGGGGCTTCTTCTTCATCGCGGCTTTGAAGTCCTCGATTTCGGCCGGGCCGATTGCGTCGAGGGCTGTCTCTCCGAAGAACGGAAGCAAGTGGTCGTCGAGGAGCTGCCGTTTGCTCACGACGCTGGAGTGTTTGTTGTTGTTCTCGCTGTAGGTGAGGAAACGTGAAGTGAAGTCCTTCACGGTCGGCACCTTCTTTGTCTCGCCGTTTGTGTCAGGCTCCTTCTCTTTGCGGAATGTCCCCATCAGGAGGGCCGCGCGGATGTCTCGTTCGTACTGCTCTGCACCGCGTCGGGTGTTGACCGGGCTGTCCTTTCGGACGCGCTCGACTCCCCCGTTCGCATGCTTGAACTTGATGTCCACGAACCACACCTGCTGATTCCTTCCGTCCTTATCCGTGTACTTCCTCTGTCTCACGCTCATGGGGGCATCTCCTTGAGCGCAGGACCGCCTTGACCCATCGATGACCCTACCAAGGCCGCGCGACGAATGCGGAGAGCCTTCCCCACCCGGACGACCCCTGGCACCTGCCCGAACCGGATGGCCTCGTAGAGCGTCTTCCGATTCACGCGCAGGAGCGCGGCGGCTTCCTCCACGGTGAGGAACTCGGGCTCGTGTGAACCCTGGGATGCGAAAGCGTTCATCGGGAGTGCTCGGTCTGCGGGCTCGGGTGAGGCTTGCTGGGATGTGAACGGGTGTCGCTCGGAGCCGAGACGCCACGCGGGGGATTGAAGGGAACGACCTTCGAGCCCTCGTGTGTGGGCGCTTCGCCGCCAGTCGCGTGCCATGGGGGAAGCCAGCCCCGCGTCTTGCTGTCTCGCTGCTCAACCCAGCCTGCCGTCTTCAGCGCGGCGAGGAAGGTTCGCTTCTGAGGTGGGTGTTTCTGCCCGACGGCTCGGCAGAACCCGACGACTGCCCCGAAGAGGACATCGTTCACGAATGCCTTGGTCTTGCCGACGATGGGCCCGGGCGGTTCATACAGGTACGGGGGGACATGAAGTGCCAGCTTCGCCCAGTCGAGCATCTGTCGATCCGAATCAGGGCTCTCGCTGAGTTCCCGAAGGAACTGCTCCGCCACAGGCTCGCTGAGCTGCTGGAGTTCGTCGCGGGAAGCGTTTGTGTGCGGCCTGCGGACTCGTTTGGTGTCCACCACGTAGCTGCCCATCTCGAAGGCGAAGGCCGCTACCTGTTCCATGAATGCCGAGGTGAACGCGTCATCCGTGCCCGGAGCGTGGAGTGCCTCCAGGAAGTCGCGGTGAGACATCCCCAGGTCTGGGTACTGGTACTCGGAGGGCTTGGTCTTGTTGTGGAAGACCGTCCATCGCCGATCGCTCTCCTCAAGCTCGATGGGCTTGGTGCGGTTGGTCGCCGCGAGGAGCGCGACGCGGTTGACGGCGGGAGTGCGGGCAACGCCCTTGTTCTCCAAGAACACCTTGCCGTCCGTGATGGTCGCCTTCAGCCCGTCGCCAAGTGCCCCTCCGCGTTTGTGGTTGTCGAGCAGCTCATTGGCGAAGACCAACAGCTTCGTGGCGTAGTGGTGGTTGTAGGGCTTGGCGAGGTCGGCTTCGCCAATCTGCACGCAGTTCGCAGGTCCAAGGACGTGCGCCAGGATTCGATAGAGCACGTTCTTCCCGGGGCCCGGAGGCCCTTGCAGGAGGACCGCGGTTCCCGGCTTCGAGCCCGGGTTCTGCACCTTGAAAGCAATCCAGTTCAGGAGCCAATCGAGCCCGGCATCGTCCTCCGCGAGCCAAAGGAGGATTCGCCGAATGTCGGTCCAGTCTCCTGGCGTTGGAGTCAGGGAGGGGGCCTCCCAAGTGTTGACCGCGAGCGTGTCGTCCTCACGCAGCAGCAACTCGGGGGCGTTGTGGCGACATTCAAGCCCCATCACTCCGACGCACAGGTTCGGCACGTTGGGGGATGCAGCCAACGGGCTCGCGCCTCGGGGCCATGAGTCTCGGGGCGGCAGGAGACCACGCAGCATCAGGTAGTCCTCGGCCGCCTTCTGCGTCAGGAGGTCCGAGTTGAAGGCACGGCCACCCGGCCGGCGCGCGAGGTAGCGCTCCAACGGGACGACCTTCACCAAGGGGAGTTTCCCCCTGTGTCAGGGAAGTTGTCGCCTCGGCTGAGGTGCC
>JAEMGR010000054.1 GCA_016458225.1 Myxococcaceae bacterium JPH2
GGCGCGCGGCCGAAGACCTCCTGGAACACGCCCCTGGCCAGGTTCTCCAGGACCGCCGGACTGGTCTTGTCCATGCCGTCCCGCACCTCGCGCATCTGCGAGGGCAGGTTGTATTTGATGGACGTGGCGTCCATGCCCTTGTCCGCCATCTCCTTGGCCACGCCCTTCCACTTCGAGAACTCGTCACCCGTCGGCGCGCGGCCGAAGACAGACTTGAAGACATCCGTCGCCAGGCCATTCAAGGTCGCGTCATCGGGCGGCTTGCCCAGCCCGTCCCGCTTCGCCTTCAGCTTCTCGATGACGGCGTATTTGATCTCCGTGGCGTTCTTGCCCTGCCCGCGCAGCTCCTCGCCATACCGGCGCATCTCGCCGCGCTCGCCCGAACTGGGGACATGCGTCCCGCCGTAGACGTGACGGAAGGCCTCGTCCACGCCCGTCGAGATGGCGCTGTCGCTCGGCTTGCTGTCCGGCAAGAGCGGCGGGACGTTCGCGGTGGTCCGCGTCGTGGAGGCCTCGAAGCTCGTCCGCGCCACGTCCACCAACGGCCGTCCGCCCGCCGTCGGGCTCCCGGTGAGCTGTCGCAAAGTGGACAGCAGCTCCTGCTCGGCGCCCCGCAACGACTGGGGCGACTGCGCGATCCGGGTGTTCAGCGTGGGAAACGTGGAGATCCGATCGCTCACCTTCGTGGACATGGCGCTCCTCCGACGACAACGTGAGAATTTCCCTACCTCGATTGTCGAAAGCTGGCGCCACGAGTTGCATGAATTGCAATTATTGACTGTCTTATACCCAACACAGACATGATGCCCGGCGTCATGTCTGGGCATGGCCCGAACCCAACAGATGCAACCCGTCGCGTCCCGTGAGGCTTCGCAAGCACGCGGATCCCCCGCACATTGTCCGTGCGCCGCGCTGCGGCGGGGATGAGGTTCAATCACGATGCGGTACATGGCCTGGCTGGCGGGACTGCTCCTCGTGGGGGGCTGGTCGCAGCCCGCCCTCGCGACCGATCCCGCCACGCCTCCGCCGGGCATCACCGGCGACTGGGGCGGATGGCGGCAGCGCTTGTTCGAAGCGGGGGTCGTCCTGCAAGCGGGCTACGTGACGGAGCTGGCCTACAACGCGCGCGGAGGAAAGGGACACGCGCTGCGTCAGGCGGGACAGCTCACCGCGGGGCTGGGCGTGAACCTGGACACGCTCGTGGGCGTGCCTGGCGGAAGCCTCCGGTTCACCGTGACGTACCGGACGGGCAATGACCTGGGCGCGGACATGGCGCTGGGGACGCTCCAGCTCGTGCAGGAAGTCTATGGCCGAGGCGAGGTCGGTCGGATCACCCAGCTCTGGTATGAGCAGTCTTTTCTGGACCGGCGCCTGAAGTGGAAGCTGGGGCGGCTCACCGTGGGCGAGGACACCGCGGACTTCCCCTGTGACTTCCAGAACCTGACCTTCTGTGGCGCGCAGCCCGGCAACATCGTGGGCTCGTACTGGTTCAACTGGCCCGTGAGCCAATGGGGCACGCGACTGAGAGGCGAGCCGAGCCAACAGATCGCCCTCCAGCTGGCGGCCTATGAGATCAACCCCCAGAACCTGAACGAGACCTTCAGCATCGGGCACTTCTCCGGGGCCACGGGCGTGATGGTTCCCATGGAACTCAGCTGGGACCCGCGCTTTCGCGACGGCGCGCTCACCGGGCACTACGTCGTGGGCGCCTGGTACGACACGTCCAACGCGGATGACGTGCTGTTCGACGTGGATCGCCAACCCCAGCCGCTCACCGGCGAGCCGTTCTTGCGTCGCTCGGGCCGCTATGGCGCCTACCTCATCGCGCGCCAGCAGCTCACCCAGTCACCTCACGGCACGAACCCCGTGCGGGGCCTCAATGTCTTCCTGCGCCTGGCGCAAGCGGACCGCAACACGGCCGCCGTCGACAACCAGCTCACGGCGGGAATGATCTACACCGCGCCATTCGCGCGTCGCCCGGAGGATGACCTCGGCCTCGCGGTGGGCCGCACGCACGCCAATCGCCGGGCCATCACCTTCCAGGAGCTCGAGCAGGCGAACGCTCCCACCACCGCCATCTCACGCACCGAGTACGAGGCCGAGCTGTACTACACGCTGCACGCCACGCCCTGGCTCCTGCTGCGGCCCAACGTCCAGTACATCCACCACCCGGGCGCGAACCAGGAGGCCGATGACGTCGTCATCCTGGGGCTGAAGGCCTCTCTCGGACTCTGAGTCAACGCGGCGAGCGGGCTCGCGCAAGCAGGGATTGCGTGCGCAGACGTGACTCTGCGACGCGTCAGAACCGGATTGCGCCCCAGGGGTGCGCCTGTATAGTTGAGGCATTTCGCCCCAGCCGGGTCATCTTCGCCCCCGTATCACTTCCCACCCATGGAACGCGCTTCACGACCGGTGCCGCTGGCGCCCAGGCAGATAGTCCGAGCCGTTCTGCTGGAGGCACTGGAGAGCGACCAAGGTGGGGAGGTGGTGGTGAAGTCCGCCACGGTGTCCGGGCGCATCTTCATCGTCGAGCACCGGGTGGCGTGGGCGGTCGTCAACGGCCCCGGCAGCCACAACTTCTCCGCGGTGCTGATCCAGCACCAGTGCGTGCGCCGCGAGGACGTCGAGGCCGTCATGGCAGAGTGCCGCAAGACGGGCGGCAACTTCTGCGAGACGCTGGTGACGTGGGGCCTGGTGCCTCGCGACACGCTCCGCGAGCTGCTCGTCCAGCACTTCACCAGCCAGCTCCGGCTGCTGCTGTCACTCCCGGACGCGCAGGCGCTCTTCGTCCCGCAGCCCCGTGCCTATTCGAGCCAGCTCACCTTCACCCTCGACGAGTTGCTCCCTTCCGTCGAGCAACACCTGTCCCACACCCGAGTTGAGAGAGACGTCATGGCGAACGTGAAGCAGTCCCTGGAAGAGACGCTGAAGACGGAAGGCGCCTTCGCGGCCTGTCTGGTGGACGCAAAGAGTGGCATGTGCCTGGGCAGCATTGGCGGCAATGCCAACTTCAACATCGAGACCGCCGCCGCGGCGAACACCGAGGTCGTGCGCGCGAAGGTCAAGGCGATGACGGTCCTGGGCATCAAGGACCGCATCGAGGACATCCTCATCACGCTGGGCGAGCAGTACCACATCATCCGCCCGCTCGCGTCGCGCGAGGGTTTGTTCCTCTATGTCGCGCTCCACCGCGCCAACGCCAACCTCGCGATGGCGCGCTACCGTCTGGCCGAAGTCGAGAAGAGCCTCCAGGTTTGAGGCACCCCGGGTCGAGCGCCGCGGCATCGCTTCGCCGGCGCTCTTTCGGCAGCGCCTTCAGCGCTTCGCGGTCGCAGCGCTGACACGGGGCAGGCTGGCGTTGGACGTGCCGGGAGGATCCACAGCCAGACGGGCACCGCGAGGGCGAGGGTTCTCATCCGCCGAGGTCTCTGTGAGATGAAGTCGCTTGGCGGGACACGGGAACGTCGCTATGGGTCGCCTGGGGCGCGGCCATGCCCTCTAGGAGCGCGACGATGGAGGGATTCGAGGAAGCACCGGACGTCGAGCTGATCCTCGCGGCGAAGAGCGCGGATCTGCCGGGCGGTATTCATGTCCTGCGCGCCCTTCCCCAGGCCCAGCGCCGGATGGTGGGGCCGTTCGTGTTCCTCGACCAGATGGGCCCGACGTCGCTCCGCGCGGATGTGCTGTCCCATCCGCACATCGGCTTGTCGACCGTCACCTACTTGTTCGAGGGGGAGATCCTCCACAAGGACAGCCTGGGCTCCGAGCAGTGGATCCGCCCGGGCGCCGTGAACTGGATGACCGCGGGGAGCGGCATCGTGCACGCCGAGCGCGCCCCCACGCACAAGCCCGACGATGGGCGCCTGTATGGAATCCAGATCTGGGTCGCCCTCCCCCGCGCGCACGAGGAGACCGCGCCCAGCTTCGTGCACCACGCCGCCGAGAGCCTGCCCACCGTCGAGGACGCCGGGGTCCGCATCCGACTCGTGGCGGGCTCGATGTTCGGCCTGCGCTCGCCCGTGAAGACGCACTCCGAGCTGTTCTACGCGGACGTGGCCCTCGAGGCTGGCGCGGTCCTCAAGCTCCCCGCGCTCCACGATGAGCGCGCGGCCTATGTCGCGGAGGGAAGCCTCTCCCTCACGCGTGGGACACTCGGCGCGGGGAACCTCGCGCTGTTCCGCCGAGGCGCCGAGGTGCTGCTCCAGGCGACGGAAGACTCGCGCGTGCTGGTGTTCGGTGGCGAGCCTCTGGATGGGCCGCGCCACATCTTCTGGAACTTCGTCTCCAGCTCGAAGGAGCGCATCGAGGAGGCGAAGCGGGCGTGGAAGGAGCAGCGCATGGGGAAGGTCCCCGGCGAGTCAGGGTTCATCCCGCTCTGACGCGCGGCTACTGCGACGCCCCCACGGGCATGAAGGGCACGAGGTCGAAGTCGATGCCGAGCACGGTCTGCCCGTCGCGAATGGTGACGGGCTCCACGCTGTCCCGGTTGCGCCAGATGCCCACGCGCTCGCCCTCCTCGAACAGCGTCCCGTCCTGGTTGTCGTCGATGGCCGCGGTCACGACGTACGTCCCCGCGGGCACCGTGAGGGCATAGCGATAGCCGCTCGCCGCGCTCGCCACCGTCGTCAACTCAGGGCTGCTGCGCCAGTTGCCCTGCGCGTCCTGGTAGGCGAGGACGACAATCGCATCCTGCGCGGAGCGAGCGCCCACGCGCAGCTTCACCGTAACAGGCACGCTGCCCCCTTCGCTGCTGAGCACGAGCGGCACGGAGTAGTCGCCCGCGGCCAGCCCCGAGGTCGTGACCGCGATGCTCAAGGCGCGGGCGCTCAGCGCGGGCACCGTCACCGAGTCCCCTTTCGGAAACGACAGGTGTGAGGCCAAGGCGCCGTCCGCGCTGGCCGTCACCTGCAGCTCCCCACCGCCCTCGTTGTAGACAAAGAGGGGAAGCGTCCCATCGCCGAGGAAGAACAACCCCGGCGTGTTCACCGCGAGCTGCGGCGGCGCCGACGTGTCTCCGCCTTGCAGGAGCCGCAGCGCCGCCTGGGCGTTGACGATTCCCGCGCCACAGCCCTCCGGACAGGACTCTGCCGGCACCGCGGAGCGCGTCAGCAAGGTCCGAGCCTCGTCCAAGGTGAGGTCCGGCTTCACCGAGGCCAGGAGCGCCAGCGCCCCCGTCACGTGCGGCGTGGCCATGCTGGTGCCTTCGTAGAAGACATACGCCGGCTGCAGCGCGGCGTTGAGCGCGGTGGAGAGCACCCCGTCGGGATAGCCGTCCCCGTTGAGGTCCTGGCGCATCTCGCCACCAGGAGCCATCACCGTCACGTCCGATCCGAAGTTGGAGTAGCTGCTGCGCCGGCCCACCAGCGACGTGGCGCCCACGCAGATGACTAGCCGCTGATTGCACGGCGACGAGAGCGACGCGTCCTGGGCCTCATTGCCCGCGGCGACGACGAAGATGGCCTCGGCGGCCTCCACCCGCTCGTCGATGACTTCTTGATACGCCTGCTGAGGCGGCGTGTTCGCACCGAGGCTCAGGTTGATGACCTTGGCGGGAGTGGGGTTCGGCGGCACACCGGGCACCGTGCCGCCCGCGGCCCACTCCATCGCCGCCGCGACATCGAACGTGCTCCCGCCCTGGCGCCCCACCACGCGCACCGGGAGGATTCGCGCGGCCCACGTCACCCCCGCCACGCCTCGGCCGTTGTTGGTCAGCGCGCCCAGCGTTCCTGCGACGTGCGTGCCGTGCCAGGACGAGCCGCCGCTCGGCTCATCGCCTCCAGGATCCGTCGGGTCGCTGTCGCGCCCATCGCCGTCTCCCGCGTTGGCGGCATCGGAGATCATGTCGTAGCCCGGCAGGATGCGATCGCCGAGATCCGGGTGCGGCACGATGCCCGTGTCGATGACCGCGACGACCAACCCTGGGTTGCCCTCTTGGACATCCCAGGCCGCCGGGAGGTTCAGCGCCAGGTAGTGCCACTGAAAGGCGAAGCCGGGGTCATCCGGCGTGGCGAGCGGGCGCACCCACCGGTTGGGCTCGGCGAATCGAACGCCGGGACGTGTGGCGAGCTGCTCCACCAATCCATGGGTGTCCTGGGCGGAGACGCGCAACGCGCTGGGGCCGGCGCGCTCGAAGGCGACGAGGTGCAGGTATTGGCTCGCATAGCCCTTGTGCGCCACGCGGTAGCCGGGGATGGCGACGCGTTGGATCACCTGCTCCGGCGTGAGGTTGGGCACATCGAAGCGAAGGATGACCTCGCCCGCCACGGGCACGTCCTCCTGCATCGCATGTACCGTGCGGCTCGGGCCGAGCGGTGACATCCAGCCGCGCGGGCGGGTCGCGATGTTCGACAGCTCACGCCAGATGGGGACGGCCGACCCACCCCTCGCGTGCGGCGCTTGCTGCCCCGCGCCCTGAAAGGGCGTGAGCCTGCCCTCGACTCGCCCGGTGCCTTGCTGCGCGCGCGGCGCGGCCTCCTGTCCCTTCGTGGTCCCGTTCGAGCAGGCGGCAAGTCCCAACAAGCCCATGATGAGCAGTCGGCGCATTGGCGTTCCCCTCGGGGCACGGCCTCGGGAGACCTGGAGCCGTGCGCTTCAGGAACCGTAGCCATGCGCTCCCGCGACACAGCCGGGACGTGGGTCGGGGAGAGACTCCGCAGATTCCTCGGTGCGGCGGAGGCCACCCGGGGCGCGGCCTTCAGACCGGCCCTCGGCTGCCTCCCTGGACTCAGGGGAACGCGTCGGGCTCGAAGTAGTCGCTGAAGTCGTTGGCCTTCTCCACCATGGGAAGCACGGGCAACTCCATGATGCGCTCCAGCGACTTCACGAGAGAGCTGTGGGACACCGGCACGGCGCTGGCGTACCCGCGCTTCACGGCGGGCCCGAGCACGAGGAAGGGCAACGTCCCGGTGGCCTCGGGCTCATCCCAGACGATGAAGATGACGCCCGCGTTCGCGTTCGCGAACTCGAGGAGCGGCGGCAGATAGGTGCGCAGCCACGCATCGCCCGCGCGCACCGTGTTGCTGTCCGGACAGCCCGCGGCCCCATGCATGTCATTGCAGAGGTTCGGGGTGATGAAGGAATAGGTCGCCACGTTCTTGTTCGCGACGTCCGTGGTGAGCGCGCTCAAGGGCCGGTGATGGGCCGCGCAATAGCCATTCGTGCGCGACGGCGGATTGCCCGCGATGTCCTGGAAGAAGACGAACGGATCATGCTTGGGTGCATAGAAGCCGTCCGCCACGATGGGGCAAGCCCCCGTCACGGAGTTCAGGCCCTCCTGATAGGACATCCAGCTCAGGCCCGATCCGGCCGCGCGGAGCTGGGCCACCACGTGCTGGGAGCTGGGCGTGCTGTTGGATGGCGAGGGCGCGGCATTCGTCGTGAACGTGTTGCCCGGCAGGACGTTGGTGCCCGCCTCCATCCAGATGTAGTGCGGCTCGCTCGGCAGGTCGGGCAGGTCATCCAGATAGTTCGTGGCGTGCCCGCCGCTCGGCAGGAGCACCTCGTTCAGGTACGGCGCGTCAGGCGAGCCGTAGATCTGCTCGGCCGCATGGTTCTCCAGGGCGATGACGAAGACGTGCTTGATGCGCGAGGACGTCCGCGCCACCGCGCCCGAGGGCACGTCGGCGTAGGACGTGGTGTCCTGGGGCGCGGTGTCGTCCGGCGTGGACTGCCCGCAACGCGCCAGGGCCCCGACGACCAGCAGCACGAGCATCAAGGGGAGGAGTCGCTTCTTCATGGTGCCCTCGATAGAAGTGATACCCCTGAATCATCCCAGGCGACAGGCACGGGGGAACGCCCCGACCGTCGAAGGACTGGGAGCCGGCCACGCCAGCGCTCGGCGCTTGGCCCGCCTCGTCCTGAGGTACGAGCCGGCATCGAGCAGCGCCAGCTCGGCGTCCGTGACGAAGGCGGCGCTTTCTCCGCATAGACGCACTCGAAGTCGAGGGGCGCGGCGCTCGGAGGTGAACTCCGCGCCGGGGAAGATGGAGGCATCGCGCTCGCGGTCTGAGTCGCCGGGACTCTAGTGAGTTTCGTTCCGCATCGCGATGGCCTCCGCGTTTGCGTGGGGCGCGGCGAGACGATAGGGAAGCGGCGCGTATGTCCGCGACCGAGGAACTGCTCGAAACCGTCCGGGAGGAAGCCTCTCCGGGCATCTGGACCGCGGGCGTGGGACTGGCCCGCGCTGGCGCCGTCTCCGTCCGCGCCATCGGCGAGGAAGAGGCCACCTTGCACGTGCGCGTCACTGGACGCCCCGCGCCGGTGACCACCGTCCTCTACCCCGATGATGAAATCTGGGAGTGCGACTGTCGCGGCAAGGCGGATCCGTGCGAGCACGTGGTGGCGGCGGCCATCGCGCTGCACCAGACCTTGTCGCAGCGCGCCGCCGCGCCTCGCGCGACCGCGCGTCCTTCAGCACCGCCGCCCGCGTCTCGCCCCGCTTCGGCGCCACCTCCAGCAGCCCGCCCTGCCCCGACGGCCGCACCTGCGCCTCGCCCGGCCTCGGCACCGCAGTCCGAGCGAATGGTGTACCGCTTCCGGCGCGTGGCCGCGGGACTCCAGCTCGAGCGGCTCATCGTCCGGCCGGACAACACCGCGCGCCTGCTCGCGCGCAAGCTGTCCTCGCTCCTGACCAATCCCGAGGAGCGCCAGCGCATCCACGTGGACCCGTGCGACCTCGAGGTGGACAAGCTGCTGCCCGCGACCCACGCGGCGCTCTCCTCGGAGCGCATCGAGGCCGTGCTGGGCGCGCTGGAGCCCGCGCGCACTGTCCTCTTCGACGGTGCCCTCGTGTCCGTGTCCGGCGAGCCCGTCTTCCCTCGCGTCACCGTGGAAGACCGAGGCGAGCAGACGGTGCTCAAGGTGGAGAAGGACCCGCGCATCACCGAGGTCATCGTCCCGGGCGTCGTGCTGTGCGCGGGAGCGCTGTGTCGGCTGGCGGAGCAGGCGCTCACGGGCACGCGCCTCGAAAAGCTGCCGCAGGAGCGCGCCTTCGCCCCGTCGCAGCTCGGTGAATTGACGGGCAAGGTGCTGCCGGAGATCGCGCGACGGATGCCGGTGGACGTCAAGAGCCGGCGACTTCCCGCGATCGATCGCACGCTCAAGCCTCGCATCTCGCTCGACGTGGACACCCTGGACACGGGCCTGTCGGTGCTGCCCACGCTCGTGTACGGCTCACCGCCCACGGTGCGCATCGACACGGGCCGCATGGTGCATCTGCAAGGCCCGGTGCCCGTGCGCAACGAGCCCGCCGAGCAGAACCTCATCCACCAGCTCCGCGACGAGCTGAACATGGTGCCCGGCCGGCGCGTGACGGTGCAGGGCAAGGAAGCCGTTCACCTCGCGGACAAGCTGCGCCGCTGGCGCGGTGGGCTCACGGGCAACGCGGCCCAGGTGGTGAGCCCCAACGTGCAGCTGCGGCCCCTGTTGTCCATCGACTCGGGCGCGACCGCGGCGGGGGCTCCGCGCGTGGGCTTCTCGCTCGACTTCCAGGTGGAGGGCTTGGACTCGGAGGCTCCGGTGACGGTGAGCGCGGAGGCCGTCATCCGCGCCTGGGAAGAAGGGCTGGGGCTGGTCCCCATCCAAGGCGGAGGCTGGGCGCCGCTGCCCACCGGTTGGCTCCAGACGAATGGACAGCGCGTGGCGGATCTCCTGGCCGCGCGGGGCTCGGACGGCCGCCTCGCCAACCACGCCATCCCTCAGCTCACGGGCCTGTGCGACGCGTTGGATCATCCCCCGCCCCCGGAGTTCAACAAGCTCGCGCCGCTCGTCCAAGGCTTCGAGAAGCTCCCGGAGGCGGCCCTGCCGGCCGACCTCACCGCCACGCTGCGCCCCTATCAGCTCCAGGGCGTGGCCTGGCTCACGTTCCTGCGCCGCGCGGGGCTGGGAGGCGTGCTCGCCGATGACATGGGCCTGGGCAAGACCCTGCAGACCATCTGCACCCTCGGGCCCGGCACGTTGGTGGTGGCCCCCACGAGCGTGCTTCCCAACTGGGAGGCGGAGCTGAAGCGCTTCCGTCCCTCGCTGAAGGTCTGCGTCTACCACGGCCCCAACCGCGCCTTGGACGAAGCGGCGGACGTGACGTTGACCACCTACGCGCTCTTGCGATTGGACGCGGCGGAGCTGGGCGCGAAGACATGGGACACCGTCGTGCTCGACGAGGCCCAGGCCATCAAGAACCCGGACAGCCAGGTGGCGCGCGCGGCCTTCGGTCTGGAAGCGGGCTTCCGCATCGCGCTGAGCGGCACGCCCATCGAGAACCGGCTCGAGGAGCTGTGGAGCCTGATGCACTTCACCAATCGGGGCTTGCTCGGAGGCCGCAAGGAATTCGATGACCGGTGGGCCCGCCCCGTGGCCGACAACCTCAAGGGCGCGGCGGAGAAGCTGCGGGCGCGCATCCGTCCCTTCGTCCTGCGCCGACTCAAGCGCGACGTCGCCCCGGAGCTTCCGCCGCGCACCGATGCCGTGCGCCACGTCACGCTCAGCGAGCGCGAGCGCGCCGTCTATGACGCTGTCTACGCCGCGACGCGCGAGGAAGTGGTGGCCCAACTGGAGGAAGGTGGCAGCGTGCTGAAGGCGCTGGAGGCGCTGCTGCGGCTGCGCCAGGCGGCTTGCCATCCCGCGCTCGTGCCGGGGCAGCAGGCCGCGACGTCTTCCAAGGTCCAGGCCCTCATCGAGGCGCTCGGCACCGCGGTGGAAGATGGGCACAAGGCGCTCGTGTTCTCGCAGTGGACGTCCATGCTCGACCTCATCGAGCCCGCGCTGCGCGAGGCGAACATCGCCTTCATCCGGCTGGACGGAAGCACCGCGAACCGAGGCGCGGTGGCCGCGGCGTTCCAGGACCCCAAGGGTCCGCCCGTCATGCTCATCTCGCTCAAGGCGGGCGCCACGGGCCTCAACCTCACGGCGGCGGACCATGTCTTCCTGGTGGACCCCTGGTGGAACCCATCCGTCGAGGCCCAGGCCGCGGACCGCGCGCACCGCATCGGGCAGCAGCGGCCGGTGATGGTCTACCGGCTGGTGTCGCAGGGCACGGTGGAAGAGAAGATCCTCACGCTCCAGGACAAGAAGCGCGCGCTCTTCGAGTCCGCGCTCGGCGGCGACTCGGGAGGCGCGGCCATCACCCGCGCGGACCTCATGCAGCTCTTGTCTTGAGCGGGCTCAGGGCCCTCGGAACGCCAGCCCCACGTCGAGGTGGACCTGCACGGGCGAACCCAGCGGCCCCGTTGGGCCGCTATGTGGGCGGCGTGGGGCCCTTCGCTCCGTGACAGCGCTTGTGCTTGAGCCCGCTACCACAGGGACACGGGTCATTTCGGCCAGCCACGGTCAGCGCTTCGCGCAGGTGCTGTGCCTCGGCCTCCGCGAGCAGGCGCATCACCTCCGCGGGCGCGCGTCCCCGTCGCAGCAACTCAGCCATGGTCCGCATGGCGGGATCGACGTGCGAGAAGAAGTGCCGGTATCCCTCGCAGAGATAGTTGAGGCCCGGCTCTCCGTCCGGAGTGGAGATGAAGCGCTCACGTGGACACCCGCCGTTGCACGCGAAGCGCACGGGGCACTCGCGACAGTACCGGGGCAGCGTGTCCTGCTTGTCCTGTCCGAACTTGCGCTGTCGCGGAGAGGAGACCAGCTCCCCCATCGGCGTGTCGGCGATGTTGCCCAGCAGGTAGTCAGGCTCCACGTAGTGGTCGCACGAGTACAAGTCACCATTGTGCTCGAGCGCGAGCGCGCTCCCACACGTCGGCGAGAAGATGCACAGGCTGTACTGCCCCACGTGCGCGCCCAGCGCCGAGTCGAACATCTGGACGAAGACACGCCCCACGTCTCGGCGCACCCACTCATCGAAGATGGCGACGAGGAAGCGCCCGAACTGGGCCGCCCCCACGGAGCGCTCGGTGACCTGGTTCCCCGCCTGCGTGTAGAGCGGACGTTCCTCGCCGGGTCCCGCGCCCCAGCCTTGGTTGGCCAAGGGCCGCAGCTCCGGCGTGACGCGCTCGACGATGGGGATGAATTGGATGAAGGACGCCCCCAGCTCGTCTCGGAAGAAGCGATAGACCTCCAGCGGGTGGTCCGCGTTGGCCGCGTGGACGGTGCACAAGATGTTGTAGTCCACGCCGTGGTGCTTCAGGTGTGACAGGCCGCGCATCACCTGGTCGAAGGAGCCACCGCCGCCCTTGTTGACGCGGAAGGTGTCATGCATCGCGCGCGGGCCATCCACGCTGAGGCCCACGAGGAACCGGTGCTCCTTGAGGAAGGCGCCCCACGCGTCATCCAGCCGCGTGCCGTTGGTCTGCAGGGAGTAGCGCACGCGCTGCTCGGGGCGTCGGTACTTCTCCACGAGCTGCACGGCGCGCTGGAAGAACTCCAACCCCATCAAGGTGGGCTCACCGCCCTGCCACGCGACCTCCACCTCGGGGCCAGGCTGGCTCGCGAGCAACTGCTGGACGTAGCGCTCCAGCGTGTCGTCGGACATGCGGAACGTGCTGTTCGGATAGAGCTTCTCCTTGGAGAGAAAGAAACAGTATTTGCAGTCCAGGTTGCAGATGGCGCCGGTGGGCTTGGCCAGCAGGTGAAAGGACGTCGCGTCGGGCGGCACGGAGCACTCCTTCAAGGCAGCGTGTACGAGCCCACGAAGTTCGGCGTGAGTGGACCGCAGAAGACGCTCACCGTGCTCTCCGTGAGGTGCTTGTTGATGACCACCGGGTCCTGCCCGGGCCTGTGCGCCGTCAGGACGATGTCCACGGGCGTGGCCGGCGTGGGCAGCGGGAAGAAGACGCTCGTGTTGAAGCACAGGTTGTACGTGCCTGGGGGCGGCGTCTGGGAGACCTCCCAGAAGACGTTCTCCGGCCCCATCCCCGTCTGGTCATCCCGGTCGAGCCGGCCAAAGTCCGTGGCCGCGTTGGGGCCAGGGTTGACGTAGGAGATGACCTTCCCGGACGGCGTCACCACCAGGAGGTCTCCATCCCCCGCCCGGCTCCACGTCACGTTGAACTGGAGGTTGCCCATGCCCACGCAGACAGAACCCACGCAGCTCTGGGCCTGAGTGCACGCGGTGGTGCACGTTCCACAGTGGTTCGGATCACTGCGAGGATCCACGCACGTCCCGCCACAGCTGATGGTCGGCGGCAGACAGACGTCGTACTTGCACTCGTAGCTCCCCTGCGTGTTGGTGCAGGTCTGTCCCGGCAGGCACAGCGCCGTGCCGTTCGCGCACTCGTCGATGTCTGTGCACGTGGTGCCGTTGCCCGAGTACCCGAGCTTGCAGGTGCAGAGGAAAGTCCCGGGCGTGTTCGTGCAGATCGCATTCGGGCTGCAGCCCGCCGTGCCGTTCGCGCACTCGTCGATGTCCGTGCAAATGGTGCCGTTCCCCGAGTACCCACCCTTGCAAGCGCAGCTGTAGCTGCCCGGGGTGTTCGTGCAGACGGCGTTGAGGCCACACAGCGCCGTGCCGTTCGCGCACTCGTCGACGTCCGTGCACGTGGTGCCGTTCCCCGAGTACCCGAGCTTGCACGTACAGAGGAAGTGCCCCGGCGTGTTCGTGCAGAGCGCATTCGGGCTGCAGCCCGCCGTGCCATTCGCGCACTCGTCGATGTCCGTGCACGTGGTGCCGTTCCCCGAGTACCCGAGCTTGCACGTCCAGAGGAAGTGCCCCGGCGTGTTCGTGCAGAGCGCTTTCGGGCCGCAGCCCGCCGTGCCATTCGCGCACTCGTCGATGTCCGTGCACGTGGTGCCGTTCCCCGAGTACCCATCCTTGCACGTGCAGGTGTAGCTGCCCGGCGTGTTCTTGCAGGTGGCGTTGAGGCCACACAGCGCCGTGCCGTTCGTGCACTCGTGGATGTCCGTGCACGTGGTGCCGTGGCCCGAGTACCCCGTCTTGCACGTACAGACGAAGTGCCCCGGCGTGTTCGTGCAGAGCGCATTCGGGCTGCAGCCCGCCGTGCCATTCGCGCACTCGTCGATGTCCGTGCACGTGGTGCCGGTCCCCGAGTACCCATCCTTGCACGTGCAGGTGTAGCTGCCCGGCGTGTTCTTGCAGGTGGCGTTGAGGCCACACAGCGCCGTGCCGTTCGTGCACTCGTTGATGTCCGTGCACGTGGTGCCGTTGCCCGAGTACCCCGTCTTGCACGTACAGACGAAGTGCCCCGGCGTGTTCGTGCAGATCGCATTCGGGCTGCATCCCGCCGTGCCGCTCGCGCACTCGTCGATGTCCGTGCACGTGGTGCCGTTCCCCGAGTACCCGCCCTTGCAAGTGCAGGTGTAGCTGCCCGAGGTGTTCTGGCAGGTGGCGTTGAGGCCACACAGCGCCGTGCCGTTCGTGCACTCGTTGATGTCCGTGCACGTGGTGCCGTTGCCCGAGTACCCCGTCTTGCACGTACAGACGAAGTGCCCCGGCGTGTTCGTGCAGATCGCATTCGGGCTGCATCCCGCCGTGCCGCTCGCGCACTCGTCGATGTCCGTGCACGTGGTGCCGTTCCCCGAGTACCCGCCCTTGCAAGTGCAGGTGTAGCTGCCCGAGGTGTTCTGGCAGGTGGCGTTGAGGCCACACAGCGCCGTGCCGTTCGTGCACTCGTTGATGTCCAGGCACGTGATGCCGTCCCCCGAGGACCCGGTCCTGCAGGTGCAGACGAAGTCCCCCGGCGTGTTCGTGCAGATCGCATGCGGGCTGCATCCCGCCGTGCCGCTCGCGCACTCGTCGATGTCCGTGCACGTGGTGCCGTTCCCCGAGTACCCGCCCTTGCAAGTGCAGGTGTAGCTGCCCGAGGTGTTCTGGCAGGTGGCGTTGAGGCCACACAGCGCCGTGCCGTTCGTGCACTCGTTGATGTCCAGGCACGTGATGCCGTCCCCCGAGTACCCGGTCCTGCAGGTGCAGACGAAGTCCCCCGGCGTGTTCGTGCAGATCGCATCCGGGCTGCATCCCGCCGCACCCGTGGCGCACTCGTCGGTGTCCGTGCAGGTGGTGCCGTCGCCTGTGTACCCATCCTTGCAAGTACAGGTGTAGCTGCCCGGGGTGTTCGCGCAGAGGGCATTGACGCTGCACAGCGCCGTACCGTTCGCGCACTCATCGATGTCGCTGCACACGCTCGGCTGGGGCTTGCAGGGGAGTCCTCCGTCGCGTCCCGGGCGCGCGGCGCTGGACAGTGACACCGCGTCGTCTCGGCTCAGGTCAACCGAAGCTCCACCGTCGACCGGCGGAATTTCACCCGTGGGAACGCGGCATTGCGTGCAGGCGAACCCCGGCTCGACGGCGCAGTTCGAATCACAGCCATCCCCGGCGGTGAGGTTCTTGTCATCGCACCCCTCGTTGCCCGTGACCCATCCATCCCCGCAGACATCGCCGCCACACCCCGCGACGGCCACCATCAGCGCGGCGATTCCCCAGAACAGACTCGACCTCGGCACGAGGGTCCCCATCGGCTTGCTCCCAGCGACGCAAATGTCGACAGGCAGGCTAGGCACCGGGTCTCTCCGTGCCCCCCGGCCCTCGGAAGCGAGACCACTGTCATCCGCTCATCCCCATGCTCTCCGTTGGGTGCGCGCCCTCGTGGGGCAATTGCGGTCCTCCCCCTGGCGAGACATGCACCTGGGCAGCCTGCTGTCGGGGAAGTGCTCTGACCGGTGGTGAGCGCGGAACGCGACGCCTGAGTGACAGAAGCCGGTCAGCCATTGGCCCGCGCGCCTGCCTCGTCGGGCTTGTGCTCCGACGAACAGGCCCGCACTTCTTGCTCCATGGGGAATGACCGCCGGCTCGCGCCCTTGGAGTTGCTGCGTCAGCTCGCGCTGTCACTCGAAGGCTTCGCGGTGCAGGGGGTCGCCAGCGGCGCCGTGCGTGGAGCCGCCGAGGGCTTGCAGGCGGAGCTTCCGAACCTGGACGGAGCGCTTCGTCAACTCGTCGAGGATGCGCTGACCGTCATCGGGCGCCTCGCGCACGAATGCGCCGAGCGTCCGGCCCAGCCGCCGGGCACCTGGCCGCGCATCGCCGCCGAGGGCGCCATGCGAGGCCTCACGTCGGAGTTCAAGCGCGCGAACCCAGAGCTCCAGACCGCCGCGCATGAAGTCCTCAAGCGGCTGAATGTGTGGCTGGAGCGCTCGGCCGCCGCCGAGGCGGGCCGCTTGGAGGCGGACCGGACTCCGGGCTCACGCGCCCGCGTCGCCGCGGCGGGCGCCATCGAGGGCGCGGTGAGCCAGCTCGGCAAGTCGCGCGACGCGCTGGCCCCTCTCGCCGAAGAGGTCGCGGCGCGCGCGGCGCGCGGCTTCGTGCATGCCTTCGCGGAGGCACTCGACGAGGAGTGGGAGGCGCGCCGTGGCACGAAGGAGCCCGTGCTGCGTCGAGCGGGCCGCGAGGTCGCCACCGGGCTCATGGCGGCGCTCGCGCCCTCTCTGAAGCGCCCGCTGGCAGTGCTCGCGGGCGCAGGGGGCGCCCTGGTCGTCACCGGACTGGTCCTGCTCCGGTCACGGTAGCGCCGCCCCCCGGATGGCCTTCGCGAGCGTCTCGGCCGCGGGAGCCGCCACCACCGCGTGATGATCTCCCGTGATGACACAGACCTTCAGCGGTCCCGAGATGTAGCGTCCCCAGCCGCCATCCTCTGCGAGTCCTGGGAGCTGGGTCTCGCTCGCGCGGATCAGCAGGGCCGCGCCGTCGTACTTCCCTGGGACGTAGTTCCAGAGCGCGAGCAGGTTGCTCTCGAAGACGCGATAGGCGGACTGGAGCGCGTCGATCGCCACGGGCCGTCCCAACAGTCGCTGCGTGAACTCCACGAAGCGCTCGGAGATCCATCCGCTCGCATGGCTTTCGGCGGGACGTGTCTGGCCCGCGTAGGCGTCGATGAGCACGAGCTGCTCCACCTGCTCACCCAGGCGGGTGAGCTGTCGAGCCATCTCGAACGCGATGACACCACCGAGGGACCAGCCTCCCAGGCGATAGGGACCGGACGGCTGCACCGCGCGGAGCGCCTCGATGTAGCGCTCCGCCATGGCCTCCACCGTGGTGAGCGGAGTGGCACCGTCCTCCAGCCCTGGTGACTGGAGTGCGTAGAACGGTTGGTCGGATCCGAGGTGTCGCGCCAGCTCCAGGTAAGGCACGGCCTGGCCGCTCACGGGATGCACACAGAAGAACGGCCGGAGCGTTCCCGAGGGATGGAGCGCCACGAGCGGCGACGAAGTCTCGGAGACCTGCTTCACGCGCACGGCCAACGCTTCAAGCGTGCTGGACTGGAAGAGCGCCACCACGGGCAGGCTTCGTCCCAATCGCTCACGGATGCGCGCGACCAGCCGCATGGCCAGCAGTGAATGCCCTCCGAGTTGGAAGAAGTCGTCGTGGAGACTCACGGGCCGCACGTCCAACAGCTCTTCCCAGATCGCCGCCAGCGCGAGCTCCACCTCGTCGCGCGGCGCGACGTGGCTTCGCTCGGAGACTTCGGGCTGCT
>JAEMGR010000055.1 GCA_016458225.1 Myxococcaceae bacterium JPH2
CCCGGACATCACGCTCCACCAGCGTCACCTTGTCGAAGTGGGCCGCGAGCACCCGCGCGCTCGGGAGCCCCGCCATGCTGCTGCCGATGACCACGGCGCTTCCGAATCTGCGTCCAGGGGTTTCCAAGTCCCAAGCCTCCAAGGCGTCATGTCGTGGCGCTGCGGGTCGGAGGGGTCCGCCTTCCCCAGAGCCGCTCGCCCCCGCCGAGGAGAGTGCACATCACCGGTCTGGCATGCCCTCTCGAACCCGGGGCTCGAAAGCTTCACCGCCACCCCGGAGGAGTCCAAGGCGACGGTGCTGGAGGGACTGGACAGGCTGGAGCGGGAGAGCCAGGGAGCCCCGTCGTTGACCTGCCTTGGCTCTTTGGGCCAATGGCGACGAGTGGCGCGCTGTTCGGGATGGATTGGGGGACTGCTTCGCCTGGGGGTGTTGGTCCCGCGCCTTGGTCCTTAGTGCAAGAGTGGAGACGTCCTGCAGTCCGGTGTGTGTAGTGGGATTGCCCCCGAAGCCAAATGTGGCGGTAGAGCATGAGAATCGAACTCACCAGAGACTGCTCTCACAGCCTCTCATCGGTTTTGAAGACCGAGCCGGCCACCAGGTCCGGAGGCTCTACCGCTTTCAATTCTAGGGGACCCCAGCCTTGAAGTCCCCTGAAGACCTGTGGACCTCTGGAGATTCTCGGGGAGTGGGGCCTCGGTGGGCTCGGAGTGGCGTTGCATCCCTCATTCGCGCGGGCCCATGATGCGCGGCTTCTATTTCGCGCTCGCCGCGCTGTCGCTCCCTCTGCTTGAACTCCTCCGCCTCCACCCTGGTCTTCTCCGTCGCGCTCTGTCTGCTCTCGAGCGTCGCACCCGCGAAGTCTCCTGAGCGCCCATTCCACGTGGGGCCTGCCGCGAGCTGGGTCTCCGCGCTCCCGCTCCCCGCGGACGCAAGTGCGCCCAGCAGTGCCACGGATTCCGCGGGGACCCTCGATGTCCTCTGGGAGCAGCAGGAGCGGGTGGTGGGCCCGTCCGTGCAACGCTATGTGCACCGCGCGACGCGGATCCTCGCGCAGGGCGGCGTCAGTGATGCCACGGACCTTCGCATCTCGTTCGATCCCGCCTACCAGGCGCTGACCCTGCATGGCATCTGGCGCATCCGCGACGGGAAGCGTGAGGACATCCTCCGCACCGCGGACGTGAAGGTGCTTCAACAGGAAGAGGACCTCGACTCGCGGCTCTACAACGGGGACCTCTCCGTCATCCCGCTCCTGCGCGACGTCCGCGTGGGGGACACCCTCGAGTACGCCTACACCTTCGAGGGCTCCAATCCCGTCTTCGAGGGCCGATTCCAATCCGCGGTTCCGCTGGCGCGCTACACCCCCGTGCTCCACTGGCGGTACCTGCTGCTCTGGCCCGAGCAGCGGCCCCTCGCCATCCGCACCCACGGCACCTCCGAGACCCAGCTCACGGAGTCCCGCGCCAACGGCATCCGGACGCTCGTCTGGGAGCGGCACCAGGTCCCCGGTGTGGTGGCGGAGGACCACGTCCCCTCGGGCGTCCCGATGTTCCCCTGGCTCCAGTTGAGCGAGTTCGCCTCCTGGCAGGAGGTGGCCCGCTGGGCCTCCGTGCTCTTCACCGTGCCCTCGAAGTCGAAGGCGCTCGACGAGGAGATTCAACGCCTGTCGCGTGAGCCCACCGAGGAGGCGCGCTTCCTCGCCGCGCTCCACTTCGTCCAGGACGAGGTCCGCTATCTTGGCATCGAGCTGGGCCCGAACTCGCACCAGCCTCACGCGCCCGATGACGTCCTCGCGCAGCGCTTCGGGGACTGCAAGGACAAGTCCCTGTTGCTCGTCACCTTGCTGCGAGGTCTGGGCATCGAGGCGAAGGCCGCCCTGGTGAACACCGACGTGCAGCGCTACCTCGATGACTGGCAGGCCTCGGCGTATGCCTTCAACCATGCCATCGTGCGCGCGCGTCTCGGTGACCGCGACTACTGGGTCGATCCCACCCAGCCACAGGAGCGGTGGAACCTCGCCTCGTATCAGCCCCCCGAGTATGCGCGGGCCCTCATCGTGGCTCCCGAGACGACCGGTCTGGTCGAGATTCCTCAGCCCAAGCTGGAGGAGCCCAGCACGTTCGTGGAGGAGACCTACCGCGCCACCGACCGTCAAGGTGGGGCCGAGCTGCGCATCACCCGGACGCGAAAGGGAGCGGATGCGGCGCGCATGCGGCAGGTCCTGGCGACCCTGTCGCTGGCCGAGCTGTCCCGCAGTTCCCTCAACTTCTACGCGAAGCGGCACGCGAACCTGCGGCTCGGCTCTCCGCTCGCCGTCGAGGATGAGCCCGGCCGCGATGTCTTCATCACGCGCGAGCACTACCTCATTGACGACTTCTGGTCGGACGCGGGCAGCCACGAGTTCGGCGGCTCGCTCGTGTCATCCCAACTCTGGGAGCCGACCATCACCCAGCGGACCCACCCGCTGGAGATCTCCCATCCCGTGCATGTGCACCACCGCATCATCGTGGAGGCGCCGCACGTCCTCGCCATTTCCTCGGAGCACTCGGCGGTGGAGGGGCCGGCCTTCCGCGTCGACTTTGGCGTCGAGGCGAACGGCCCTCGGCTCACGCTGGACTACGAGTACCGCAGCCTGAGCGCTGTCGTGGAGCCCGCGAAGCTCAAGGAGCACCTGGACGCGGTGCGCAGCGTGGAGAACCAGACGGGCTACACGGTCTCTCTGGGCGATGAGATGACTTACAGGCCGCCTCGGCGCGGCGCGGAGCCGGTTCGCTTCGGTTGGGCCGGCGTCATCGCGGCGCTCGTGTTCTCAGGGACCGTCTGGTTCTTCATCAACCGTTCCCCCGTTCGGCTGTGGCGCGACTTCCGCTCGTACTGGCGGCGCCGCGCCTTCGCTCGCAAGTTCACGGCCTCGGCGGGAGAGAACGCGCAGGCGCCGCTCCGCGTCTCGAGCGCAGCGCAGATCCGCGAGCACATGACGACCGTGCGCTGCGCCTGCGGCAAGAGCGGCGCGGGAAACTCCCCGGACCTGCGCTTCGAGGTCATCTCGCTCGGAGAGCGGAGCCTCGTCCTGGCGCAGTGGCACTGCGCTCAGTGCAAGCGTGAGCGCCGCGTGTACTTCGAGGACACCTCCGAGCGCGCCGCCTGAGCACGCGCCCCGGCGTCAGCGACAGATGCCGGGGCAGTCCGCGCCGCCCGATGCCGGGTTGCACGAGTCGGTGGGATCATCCACGCACTTCGCGTTGTCCGTGCGGCCCGGGCATCCGCCCAGGAATCCGCCGCAGCACTGCACATAGTCGCCGGGGACGTCGCAGGGCCTGTCGAAGCTCTGACAGCCACCGCCGGCGCTGGGCCGCGCGAACACCGTCACGCGGTCGCACGTCACGTTGCCGCCTTCTCCGTCGAACGTGCACGACGACAGCCAGGCCACGGCCGCCACCAGGACGCCTCTCGCCAGTCCGTTCATGCCCGCATGAGGGCAGGGGAGGGGGCAGCTAGTCCAGCCCTCGCTCCCACAGGTCGTCCTCGTCCAGGCCCATGAGGTGACCCACCTCGTGCATGACGGTGATGCCAATCTGCTCGAGCAGCTCGGCCCGCGTGCGCGCGAACCGCTCCAGGTTCTTCTGGTACAGCACGATGGAGGCCGGGTACGGATCAAACCCGCCCATCACCGTGTTGCGCTCGCCCACGGGCGTTCCTCGGAACACGCCGAGGATGCTCGGCGACAGCGGCGGGTGCTGCGCCAGCAGGTCCTCGTCCGAGGGCAGGTCCTCCACGGCCAGCGTCACGTGATCCAGGTACTGCTTCACCTGGGCGGGCAGCGCCTTCACCGCGTCCTCCACCGCGCGATCGAACGCCTCTTCCTCCAGCGCCACGGGCGGGGGGAACTCCTCGGGGGCGAGCGTCTGGGCCCGCTGGAAGCGCTTCTTCGCCTCCTTCGCGTCGCCCCGGCGCTCGGCCATCAGCCCCAGGTAGTGCTGGGCCCACGGCTCGTCCGGCATCTCCTTCAGGACCCGCTCGAAGGCCTCCTGGGCATGGGGGAAGCGGCAAGACTCGAAGAGCGCGATGCCGCGCTCCAACTGCGCGTCCACCGAGCGCGGCATGTGCCCGAGCGCCGCGTCCAGGCTCGCCAGGGCCCGCTCGCACTCTCCGAGCTGGTTGAGCCCCATCCCCTCGAGGAGGAGGAACTCGTAGAGCAGCTCCACGTCATCGGCCTTCTGGGCCAGCTTCCGTCCGCGAGCACACAGCGTGAGCCCTTCCTCCAGGGCCTCGCGATCGTCGCCCACCCGGCACACCATGCAGTCCGCCGCGCTCAGCAGGATTTCCAGGTCGTCCGGGGCCGCACGCAGGGCTTGCCCGTAGGCGCGGCCGGCGTCCTCCAGGCGACCCAACTCCACGAGGCTGGCGGCTCGGTAGTGGAGGGCCTCGGGGAGGTCCGGCTCCTGGGCCAGGAGTGCCTCGGCCCCGAGCAGCGCCTGGGCGAAGTCTCCGTCCTCGAAGGCGTCCGCCACGCCCTCCAGGCGGGCCCCCGCGTCCACCGCCCCCCCTCGCTTCGCTGTGCGCTTCACCATGCGACGAGGAGCTAAGAAGCCGTGCTGCGCGTTGTCAACGCCGGCAGCGGCTGTTACGTTGCGCGCCGGCTGTGTCCCCCCGCCGCTCGTCCCGTGAACATCCTTGTCGTCGATGACGATCTCGAGCTGTGCACCGTGCTCTCGCGCTATCTGGAGACGCACGGGTACACAGTCTACTCGGCGGCCGATGCGCTGCAGGCACTCGATATCCTCGAGCGCCACTCCGTGGGCCTGGTCATCACCGACTACCTGATGCCCCACCTGGACGGCATCCACTTCACGGAGATGCTGAAGGCGGACCCGCGCTTCCAGCCCGTGCCTGTCCTCCTGATGACGGCCAGCACCGACACCGACATCACGGACCGGGGCCTGCGCAAGGGCGTGGCGATGACCCTCCAGAAGCCGTTGGATTTGGGTCAGCTGCTCAACCTCGTGCGCTTCGCCGAGTAGCCCCCCAGGACCGCCGTTCCAGGCGTCCACCGGGTTACACCCGCGCCCCTTTCCGTTGACAACCTTGGTTGGGCCCTTATGTTGGCGCTCGCCATGGCCGAGTGCTAACGGCCATCGTCGTCAATACGAATTCCCCTAATTATTCCAGGAGGTTGCGATGGCAGCGAAGGAGATCTTCTTCCACCAGTCCGCCCGTGAGGCCATCCTGCGTGGCGTTCGCGTTCTGTCGGACGCGGTCGCGGTGACGCTGGGGCCCAAGGGCCGGAACGTGGTCATCGAGAAGAGCTTTGGTTCGCCCACGATCACCAAGGACGGTGTGACGGTCGCCAAGGAGATCGACCTCGAGAACAAGTTCGAGAACATGGGCGCGCAGATGGTGAAGGAAGTCGCGTCCAAGACCTCGGACAAGGCCGGCGACGGCACCACCACCGCGACGGTGCTGGCGCGCGCCATCTACGAGGAGGGCTTGAAGCTGGTGGCCGCGGGCCACAACCCCATGGACCTCAAGCGCGGCATCGACAAGGCCGTCGAGGTCGTGGTGGCGGAGCTGAAGAAGCTGTCCAAGCCCACGTCCGACAAGAAGGCCATCACCCAGGTGGGGACCATCTCCGCCAACGGGGATGAGACCATCGGTCTGACCATCGCGGACGCGATGGAGAAGGTGGGCAAGGAGGGCGTCATCACCGTCGAGGAGGCCAAGGGCCTGGAGACGACGCTCGACGTGGTGGAGGGCATGCAGTTCGACCGCGGGTACGTGTCTCCGTACTTCGTGACGAACCGCGAGCGCATGGAGGTGGTGCTCGAGGATCCGTACCTGCTCATCAGCGAGAAGAAGGTCTCGTCGATGCAGGACATGATCCCCGTCCTCGAGGCGGTGGCTCGCTCTGGCAAGCCGCTGCTCATCATCGCCGAGGACGTGGAGGGCGAGGCCCTGGCCACCCTGGTGGTGAACAAGATCCGCGGCGTGCTGAACGTGGCCGCGGTGAAGGCGCCGGGCTTCGGTGATCGCCGCAAGGCCATGCTGGAGGACCTGGCGGTCCTGACCGGCGGCACGGTGGTCAGCGAGGAGCTGGGCCACAAGTACGAGAACCTGACCCTCAACGACCTGGGCCGGGCCAAGCGCATCACCATCGACAAGGACAACACCACCATCGTCGACGGTGCGGGCCAGAAGGCCGCCATCGAGGGCCGCATCAAGCTCATCCGCTCGCAGATCGAGCAGACCACGAGCGACTACGACCGCGAGAAGCTCCAGGAGCGGATGGCGAAGCTCGTGGGCGGCGTGGCCGTCATCAACGTGGGCGCGGCCACCGAGACGGAGATGAAGGAGAAGAAGGCCCGCGTGGAGGACGCGCTCCACGCGACCCGCGCGGCCGTCGAGGAGGGCATCGTCCCCGGCGGTGGCGTGGCCTACCTGCGCAGCCTCAAGGCGCTGGACAACCTCAAGCTGGGTGGCGAGCAGGCGTTCGGCGTGGAGATCATCCGCCGCGCGCTGACCGAGCCCTTGCGCAAGATCGCCAGCAACGCGGGCGTCGAGGGCGCCGTGGTCATCAACAAGGTCATCGACGGCCAGGGTGCGTTCGGCTTCAACGCCCGCACCGAGGTCTACGAGGACCTGGAGAAGGCCGGCGTCATCGACCCGACGAAGGTGTCCCGCACCGCGCTGCAGAACGCCGCGTCCGTGGCGTCCCTGCTGCTGACCACCGAGGCGATGATCGCCGACCGCCCCAAGAAGAAGGCCAAGGGCGGCGGAGCCGGGGCCGGCGGCATGCCGGACTACGGCGGCGACGACATGGACTACTGAGCCAGTCCAACCGTCCCTGACGTTCGCGGCCCCGGGCTCCTTCCTCGCGGAAGGGCTCGGGGCCGTGTCATGTCAGGGGACGCGTCCCACGGCGCCGCCCGTGCCCGCCTCTTGGGACGTGTAGTAGAGCCGCGAGCCGTCCACGAGCAGTCCACCCGGGCCGGTGCCGGACGGGCCCACGGGCTCGGAGCCGCCGGTCGCGCAGGCATGCACGCGGCGCAGGAAGTCCGGCGACCCCGCGCTCGAGTCCTTGAAGTAGAGCGCCCCCTCCACCTCCACCGGGAACATGGGGCCTTGCAGGCCGCTGGCGAGCAGCTCCGTCTTGCCGCCGGACAGGGCCCACCGCTTCAGGGTGCCGGTGCCACCACCGCCCTCGGTGATGAGCAGGTGCGTGGGCGTGAGCCCCAAAGGAGACACCTCCAGCGAGGTCCCCGCGATGAAGCTGGCGTCCACCCGCGTGGCGGCGGCGCTGCCATCGAGCGGGACGCGGTAGAGCCCTTGCTCCGCGTTGGGGTTCGTCCCCGCGGCGACGAGGAACCACACGTCGGTGCCCACCAGCCGCGCGCCGCGAACCTGCGAGCCCGCGCCACCATCGAAGAGGACCTGTCGCGTCTGGCCGTCGCGGTCCAGGCGCACGAGCAGGCGGCTCGTGGTGGCTACGACGATGACCTCGCGCCCCTGGAGCGTGGTGAGGAGCAGGTCCGTGCCGCCCAGCGTGGCGCCGATGCTCGTCCCCAGCCGCGCGTCGATGGGCAGGTCGCTCTTCTGGCCCGAGGCCTTGTGCACGCGCCACAGGCCCATCGCATCCAGCACGTAGACATACGTCGCATCCACCGCGATGGCGTCCGGGACGCTGAAGCCCTGCGCGAACACGGTGGGCGCGCCGCCTGCCTTGGAGGCACGCAGCACCACGCCGTCGCTCTTGGTCGGGTTCAGCGAGTGCGTCTCGGAGATGAACAGGTCCGTCGCGTCCTGCGCGAGCCGGCGCGGTGTGTTGAGACCCTGCGCCACGAAGGTGGGCTGCACCAGCGAAGCCGCCACGCAGCCCGCGTCGGGAACCTCCGAGCCACCGTCGACCTTGGTGGAGCCCCCGTCATCGTCCGTCCCCGCGTCGCGGGGGACGCTCGCGTCCGGTCCGTCTCCCTCCGGCGGAGGCTTGCTGTTGGAGCAGGCACCACACAGAAGCAAGGCGGACAGGAGCGCGAACCTCATGGGACCTCCTTCTTGAAGGCTCGGCTCAACTCGCGACTCAGCGCCGAGGTGTCGGACAAGAGCTTTGGAAGGCACGCGGCCGCCCCGGCGCGCAGCGACTCCAGCGCCGTCTCCATGGTGAGGTGCTCGGCCAGCACGACGAAGGGCGCGCCTTGGCCGAGCGCGCGCGCCAGCTCCAGGGCCTTGCGTCCGTAGGCCGGCGCGAAGTCCCAGCTCACCACCACGCCCACGGGCGGCTCCAGCGGCGTCACGTCGGAGGTCGGCACCACGCGCGCTTCCAGGCCCACCAGCGCCAGCGCCTCGGTGAGCTGTCTTGCCATGGCGGGGTTGTCCTCCAGCACGTCCACGCGGCGCACCGCGCCCACCGGCGCGCTCGGCGCGGCGGGCGGCGCTGTGAGGGCCGAGCGCAACAGCGAGCGCACCTGCCGGATGTCATCGAAGGGCTTGAGCAGGTAGTCCACCACGCCCAGCTCCAGCGCCTGCTGCGTCGTCACGAGCGACGGGTAGCCCGTCATCAGGATGACCCGCGAGCCCGAGTGCAGCCGCCGCGCTTGCTGCGCCAGCTCCAGGCCAGAGAGTCCGGGCAGGTTCTTGTCCGTGACGATGAGGTCCACGGGCGCCTGGCGCAGCAGATCCAGGGCCTCCTCGCCGCTGGCCGCCTCGATGACCTCGCACTCCTTGCTCATGAGGTCGCGGAACACGAGCCGGATGATGGTCTCGTCGTCCACCACCAGGAGTCGGCGGCGCGGCGCGGGCGGCGCGTCCACGGGCGGGAAGAGCACGCGGAACACCGTGGCGGGAGGGGGCACGTCGCGCAGCAGGCTCGGTGAGGCGAGGCCAATCTGCGCGCGGTGCTCCTGCGCGATGCGGCGGCACACGGCCAGCCCCAGTCCGGTGCCCCGTTTGTTGGCGGTGACGTACGGCTCGAAGATGCGCTCGCGCAGCTCCTCCGGGACGCCCGGGCCCCAGTCCGCCACGTACAGCACCGGCGACGCGCCTTCGCGCGTGAGGACCACCTTCACCCGTCCACGGCCCGCCATGGCGTCGCGTGCGTTGTTGAGCAGGTTGAGTGTCAACTGCTCCACCAAGCGCGCGTTTCCCTGGAGCGTGATGTCCTCGGGCGCCTCGACTTCGAGTGAGATGCGGGCCGAGTCCGGGTTGACGCTGAACACCTTCGCCGCCGCCCAGATGGGGGCCGCCAGGGACAGGAGCTGCTGGGGCGCGGGCCGTTCACTGGCGAGCCGCGTGAAGTCGGAGACGATCTGCTCCATGCGCTCGACCTGCGCGAGCAGGAGCCGGAGCGGTCCGCTGGGGGCACCTTCCTCGGCGAGCAGCTGCGCGTATGCCTTGACGCCCAGCAGGGGCTGGCGCAGCTCGTGGAGGACCTCCGCCGCCAGCTGTGTCGTCTGCGCGCCCGCGCGCTGGAGTGCCGTGGCCGCCGCCCGTGCCGCGGGCAGGTCTCCCGCCTCCACGGCCTGGAGCAGTTGAGCGAGCGAGGCGGGTGTCTCCATGGACCCGAGCATGACGGAGGCCGTGGCTCCGGTGCAACGCGAGCCGGTGGGAATCCGTTGACCCGTGCCCATGGCACGCGGATGCTTTCCGGGTTTGGACGCCGAGCGCCGCCTTCGGGCGCGGGCGGCTCCGCATCGATGGCCCCGGGAGGCCCCCTTCATGCCGCAGACGAACCCCTTCCACTCGCTGACGCCGCGCAAGCTGACGGACTCGGAGCTGGCTCGCTCCATCCGACTCAACATCGAGGCGGAGCTGGACGCCATCAACCTCTACGCGGCGCATCTGGATGCCACGGACAACCCGGAGGCCAAGGCCATTCTCCAGCACGTGATGGACGAGGAGCGCGAGCACGCGGCGCTCTTCTGGCAGCTCATCGCGCGGTTGGACCCGGCCCAGGCGCAGCATGATCGCGAGGCCTCGGCCAAGTATCAGCTCATCACGACCGGTGCGTCGCACGAGGCCGTGGAAGCCGTGGGGGAGGGTGGCGCTTCCGCCGAGGAGTCCAACTTCCCCAAGCGCTTCACGGTGGGCAACCTGCGCCCGTAGACGTCAGCCGGTGGCGCCCTGGCGACGCTCGACGGGCGTCGCCTCCAGGTCCTGCGCCGCGATGTAGACGACGTTTCGCGAGCCCCGCTTGCCCCGGTACATCGCGCGATCCGACAGGTCCAACAGCATGGCCTTGTCTCGCGCGTGCTCGGGGAAGCTGGCCACGCCGATGCACGTGGTGAGCTTCAACGCCAGGCCTTCGCGCGCGAGGAACTGGTGGGTCTCCATGGTGCGTCGGATGCGCTCGGCGACCTTCAGCGCGCCGCCGGAGTCCGTGCCGCGCAGGAGCACGACGTACTCGTCACCACCATAGCGAGCCACCACGTCGTGGTCGCGCACGCAGCCCTTCACCACCCGCGCCGCCTCCACCAACAGCTTGGAGCCCACGAGGTGGCCGTGCGTGTCGTTGATGCTCTTGAAGCGGTCCAGGTCGAGGAACAGCAGGCTGAAGGGCCGCTGCATCTGGAGCGAGTCGTGCGCCTCGCGATCCAACACCAGATGCAGATAGCGGGTGTTGAAGAGGCGGGTGAGGTCGTCGACGTAGGCCAGGTCCTCCACCGCGGCGAAGCGCCCCAGGTTGCGCAGGGCCAGGGCCCAGTTGCGCGTGAGGTAGCTGGCGGACTCGGCGAGGTTGTCGGGCGGCTCGCGGTGGAAGAAGAGCACCGCGTGGCCCATCACCACGTCCGCCTCCAGGGCGGGGAAGGCGAAGACGCGCGACGCGGGCGCATCCATCCCTGTGAGCTCGCCAGCGGTGCGCGAGCCATTGAGCCGCTCCGCCAACGCGGGGGCGAGCGCCTCCTGCGCGTCCGAGGACAGGCCGCGCGCGCCGTGGATCCGAAAGCCGCTCGGGCTGTCGCGCTCCAGCAGCAACACGGCGGTGGCCTCGGTCATCGTCTCCAGCGCGCCGATGGTCACCTGGGCCAGCCGCTCGCGATCCAACGTGGTGGCGATGCGCTGCCCTGCCTCCAGGAGCGCCACGTGCCGGCGCAGCGAGGCGTTCTCACGCATCAGCTCGCGCGTGGTGAGCGCCCGGTGCACGGCGTGTTGGAGTGCCTCCGGCGCCACGGGCTTGACGAGGTACTCCACCGCGCCGCTCTGGATGGCGCGCACGGCGGGGTCCACCTTGTCGAGGCCGGTGATGACGACCACCTCGACGCCCGGGTAGCGCTCGCGCACGTGGCGGAGCACCTCCATGCCGTCTCCTCCGAGGAGGATGAGGTCGGTCACCACCGCGTCGTAGCGCTCAGCGGCGAGCGCGGCTTTCGCCTCGGCCACGGAGGCCACGGCGGTGACGGTGTGCTGCGCGGCCGTGAGGTAGTCGCCGTACAGCGTCCGGGCGATCTTTTCGTCGTCGACGAGGAGGATGCGCGCCATGGCGAGCCCTGGGCTTACCACCAAGCCGCGCAACGCTGCTAGGGTCCGGGGTCGTGTTGCCCTTTGAAAGCGGTCGCCGACTCTGCCTCCTCGTGGAGGCGGGTGAGACGCGCTACGCGGTGGAAGCCACGTCCGTCATGGAGGTCGCGATTCCCGGGGGCCCGGGCGCGAACCTGCGAGGCGTGCTGGAGGTCAAGGACCTGTCGGCTCTGCTGGGTGGACCGCTCGAGGAGTCGCCCGGCATGGTCGTCGTGCTGGACGTGAGCCCCACGCTCGCGGTGCGCGTGCGCTCGGTCGTCGAGGTGGCCGATGTCGCGCGCGATCCGTTCTTCTTGTTGCCCCCGGGGCTGGCGGACTCCCTGGCACCGCTGAGTCGTGGCGCGGTGATGCACAAGGAGCGGCTGTATCTGGAGCTGATCTGCGAGGCGCTGCCGCACCGCGTGGGGCCTCGCGCCGCGCCCGCACCGCCGCGCCCCGTGCATTGGTCCGAGGCCCCGCCCGACCGCTCGCTGGTGCTCGAATCGCAGGGCCAGCTTTTTGGCGTCCCGCTGAACGTGGTGTCCCAGGTGGTGCCGCGCGGGGACTCGTTCAGCGTGCTGCCCGTGCAAAGTGGTCCCGTGGCGGGTATCTACCCCCATGCCCAGGTGCTCTGGCCCATCTGCTCGATTCCCGCTTTGCTGGGGGCTCCCGCATTACCGGAGGCCTTCTTCGTGCTGACGGAGCTGGGCGGGAGGAGCGTCGGACTGACGGCCTCCCGGGTCCACGGCGTGTTGCAGCGCTTCACTCCCGCCGAGGCGCATGGGAGTTTCACCGCGCCCGGGTTGTCCGAGCCGGTGATGTTCCTGGACCTGCAGCACATGTTTTCTTGATCGGCTTGGAGCGCGAATTCTAAGCTGCTCCGATTGACACCGGGCCGCCAGGCAGGCGGACTGGGTCTGAAATCTCAACGAATTCAGGGGGTAAGCCACCCCCGAGGCCCGAACCGATGCCCAAGAATCTGCTGGTCGCCGACGACTCGCTCACCATCCGGAAGGTGATCGGGATGATCTTCGCGACCGAGGACTTCCAGGTGACCGCGGTGGACAATGGGCTGGACGCCATCTCGCGCACCCGCGAGCTGCGGCCGGACGTGGTGCTCGCCGACGTGATGATGCCGGGCAAGAGCGGCTACGAGGTCTGCGAAGCGCTCAAGAACGATCCCGCCACGCAAGCCATCCCGGTCGTGCTGCTGGCCGGCACCTTCGAGGCCTTCGACGAAGGCCGCGCCCGCGCCGCCAAGGCCGATGACCACATCACCAAGCCCTTCGAGAGCCAGGTGCTGCTCGACAAGGTGAAGGCGCTGGTCGGCCAGAAGTCCAACACCATCCCCGCTTCCGCCGCCACGCGCGTGATTCCGCCGTCCGCCACGCCCGTCGCCGCTCCGCCGGCCGCGGCCCCTGCCGCCGCGCCCGTCGCCGCGCCCCGTCCGGGTGTTCCGCAGGCGCCGGGCGCACGTCCCGCGGGCCCTGGAATGCCGCCGGGCGCGATGCCTCCGGGTGCGCGTCCCGCGGGCCCTGGAATGCCGCCGGGCGCGATGCCTCCGGGCGCGCGTCCTCCGGGGCCGGGAATGCCGCCGGGCGCGATGCCTCCGGGCGCGCGTCCTCCGGGGCCGGGAATGCCGCCGGGCGCGATGCC
>JAEMGR010000056.1 GCA_016458225.1 Myxococcaceae bacterium JPH2
GGCTTCCGCATCGAGCTCGGCGAAGTCGAGGCCGCTCTCCGTGCCTCGCCTGCCGTCAAGGACACCGTCGTCGTCGTCCGCGAGGACATCCCCGGTGACAAGCGCCTCGTCGCCTACCTCACCGCAAAGGACTCCTCCGGCGTCTCCGCCGACGTCCTCCGCGCTCACCTCAAGCAGCGCCTCCCCGAGTACATGGTGCCCTCCGCCTTCGTCGTCCTGGCGGCGCTCCCCCTCAACTCCAACGGCAAGGTCGACCGCAAGTCTCTGCCC
>JAEMGR010000057.1 GCA_016458225.1 Myxococcaceae bacterium JPH2
CGCCTCGTCGCCTACCTCACCGCAAAGGACTCCTCCGGCGTCTCCGCCGACGTCCTCCGCGCTCACCTCAAGCAGCGCCTCCCCGAGTACATGGTGCCCTCCGCCTTCGTCGTCCTGGCGGCGCTCCCCCTCAACTCCAACGGCAAGGTCGACCGCAAGTCTCTGCCCGCCCCAGAGGCTCCTGCCTCCGCGTCCTCCTTCGTCGCCCCGCGCTCCCCCGTCGAGGAGACGCTCGCGGCCCTCTTCGCCTCCGTCCTCCACCTCGACCGCGTCGGCATCCACGACGACTTCTTCGCCCTCGGTGGACACTCCCTCCTCGCCACACAGGTCGTCTCGCGCATCCGCTCCGACCTCCGTGTCGAACTCCCCCTCCGCGCCCTCTTCGAGGCCCCCTCCGTCGCCGCGCTCGCCCTCCGCATCGACTCGCTGCCGGGTGCGCACGTATCGACGCTCGAGCCCACGTCGCGGGAGTCGAAGCTCTCCCTCTCGTTCGCGCAGCAGCGCCTCTGGCTCATTGATCAACTCCAGCCGGGAAGCGCGTCCTACAACCTCCCGATCGCACTGCGCCTGCACGGTGCGGTGAACGTCGAGGCCCTGCGGCACGCCTTCGAGGCACTCACCGAGCGCCACGAGTCCCTGCGCACCACCTTCGCCGAGCATCACGGCGAACCGGTCCAGCACATCCACCCGCCCAGCCGATGGAGCCTGCCCCTCACCGACCTCTCCGCTCTGCCCGAGTCCGAGCGCGAGGCGGAAGCGCGGCGGCTCGCCGAGCACGAGGCCTGGCAGCCCTTCCATCTCGCGAAGGGACCGCTGCTGCGCACCTCGCTGCTCCGCCTCGGCGAGGAGCACCACGTGCTCCTCCTGACGATGCACCACATCGTCTCGGACGGCTGGTCCATGAGCATCCTCGTGCGTGAACTCGCGGCCCTCTACGCCGCGCTCAACACAGGCACGACGCCGAACCTGCCGCCCTTGCCCGTGCAGTACGCGGACTTCGCGACCCGCCAGCGCCAGTGGCTGCAAGGCGAGGCGCTGGAAACGCAACTCGGATACTGGAAGGAGCAGCTCGCCGGAGCCCCCTCCGTCCTGGAGCTGCCCACGGATCGCCAGCGCCCGGCGGTGCAGTCGCAGCGCGGCGCACGCATCACGCTCCGGCTCGGCGCCGAGCTGTCCGACGCCCTCAAGGCCCTCGCGCAGCGCGAGAGCGCCACGCCGTTCATGCTGTTGCTCGCGGCCTTCCAGACGCTGCTCGCGCGCTACACCGCCCAGGACGACATCTCGGTCGGCTCGCCTATCGCGGGTCGCACGCAAGCGGAGACCGAGGGCCTCATCGGCTTCTTCGTCAACACGCTCGTCCTGCGCGCGCGCCTGACGCCGGACCTCACGTTCAAGGAACTGCTCGCCCAGGTCCGCGCCACGACGCTCTCGGCCTACGAGCACCAGCACGTCCCGTTCGAGAAGCTCGTCGAGGTGCTCCAGCCCGCGCGCGACCTGAGCCGCAGCCCGCTGTTCCAGGTGATGTTCGCGCTCCAGAACGCGCCCATCGAAGCGCTCCGAGTCCCGGGCCTCTCGTTCCAGACCATCGAGCTGGGAGCGGAGTCCCACTTCGCGAAGTTCGACCTCTCCCTGGTCCTCCAGGACTCGGCCAAGGGCTTCTACGGCACGCTCGACTACAGCACCGACCTCTTCGACGAGGCCACCGTCCAGGGCCTCGTGCGGCACCTGACCGTGCTGCTGGAGGGCATCACCGCGCAGCCCGAGGCTCGCCTCTCGAGCCTCCCGCTGCTCACGTCTGCCGAGCGCCACCAGCTCGTCGTCGCCTGGAACGAAACCCGCGCGGACTTCCCGTCCGAGGCCAGCATCCAGCAGCTCATCACGGAGCAGGCCCGCCGCGCGCCCGAGTCACTCGCCCTCGCCTACGAGCAGGACACGGTGACGTACGCGCAGCTCGACGCGCGCGCCAACCAACTGGCGCACTACCTGCGGACGCTCGGCGTAGGCCCGGAGGTGCGGGTCGCGCTGTGCCTGGAGCGCTCGCCGGACCTCATCATCGGAATGCTGGGCATCCTCAAGGCAGGAGGCGCCTTCGTTCCGCTCGATCCCGCCTATCCGCTCGAGCGCCTGGACTACATGCGCCGCGACAGTGGAGCGCCGTTGCTGCTCACCCAGGGCACGCTGGTCCAGGACCTGCGGAGCGCCGAAGGGCTCACGGTGGTCCAGCTCGACGACGTCCGCGCACACGTCGCCAGCCTCCCGACCACCGCGCCCGACGCGGGCCTGTCGCCCCTCAACCTGGCCTACGTCATCTACACGTCGGGCAGCACGGGTCAGCCCAAGGGCACGCTGCTCCACCACCGCGGCCTCGTGAACACGTCGCAGCAGACGCAGCGCATGCACGGCCACGCGCCCGGCAGTCGCGTGCTCCAGTACGCGGCGGCCAGCTTCGACGCGAGCATCTTCGAAATCTTCGGAGTGCTCGTCGCGGGAGCAACGTTGGTGCTCGCGCCGCGCGAGCGCCTGCTGCCCGATGAGCCCCTGCGCAAGCTCCTGGTGAAGCAGCGCATCACCGCCGTCACGCTCACGCCCACCGTGCTGAGCCAGCTCGGCACCGAGGGCCTCGAGGGACTCACCGCCCTGGCCTCGGGAGGCGAGGCGCTCAACCTGGAGCTGGCGCACCGCTGGAAGCCAGGCCGCACGCTCATCAACGCGTACGGCCCCACCGAGAACACGGTGGCCACCACGTTCTCCTACGTCGAGGACCACGCCACGCGGCTGACCATCGGCAAGCCGTGGGCGAACGTGCAGACCTACGTCCTCGACGCGAACCTCGGCCCGGTGCCAGTGGGCGTCGCCGGCGAGCTGTATGTCGCGGGCGTGGGCCTGGCGCGCGGCTACCTCGGGCGGCCGGCCCTCACGGCGGCGAGCTTCATCCCCAACCCGTTCAGCCCGGAGCCCGGGGCCCGCATGTACCGCACCGGCGATCGGGTCCGCTGGCTCGCCAACGGGGAGCTGGAGTACCTCGGCCGCATCGACTTCCAGGTGAAGCTGCGCGGCTTCCGCATCGAGCTGGGAGAGATTGAATCCGCGCTGCGCAAGCACGCCGCGGTGAAGGACGCGGTCGTCATCGCGAGGGAGGACGGCGGCGACAAGCGCCTCGTCGCCTACGTCGTCCTCCAGCCCGAGCACACGGTGGAGGCAAGCGACCTCAAGGCGCACCTGCGCGAAGCCCTGCCCGAGCACATGGTGCCCAGCGCGATGATGGTTCTCGAAGCGCTGCCCATGAACGCCAGCGGCAAGGTGGACCGCAAGGCCCTGCCCGAGCCCACCGCCGCGGCCCTGTCCACGCGCAACCACCTGGCGCCGCGCGACGAGCTGGAGATGCAGCTGGCGCGTGTGTGGGAAGAGCTGCTCGGCGTTCGCCCGGTTGGAGTACGCACCAGCTTCTTCGAGCTGGGTGGACACTCCCTGCTGGCGGTGCGGATGGTGGCGGCCCTGCGCGAGCGCATCGGTCGGACGCTGCCGCTGGCCGCGCTCTTCCAGCAGCCCACCATCGAGCAGCTCGCGCGCATCCTGCGCGAGGAAGCCCCGGCATGGTCGCCGCTCGTCACACTGGAGCAAGGCGAACCGGGCCAGCGCCCCCTCTTCCTCGTCCACCCGGTGGGTGGCAACGTCCTGCCGTACGGCGAGCTGGCGCGGAAGCTGGGCCCGGGCCTCCCGGTGTACGGACTCCAGGCGCGAGGCCTGGAGGGCCAGCCCACCACGGAGACGCTCGAGGAGATGGCGGCGCTCTACATCGAGGCCATCCGGGGCGCGCAGCCCCACGGCCCCTATCGCCTGGGCGGCTGGTCCCTGGGCGGAGTCGTCGCCTACGAGATGGCGCGCCGTCTTGAGGCACAGGGCGAGAAGGTGGAGCTGTTGGCCATGATGGACTCGCACGTTCCCGCGCTGGCCAAGGCCTCGCAGGCCGCCGCGACGCTCACGCCGGACGCACTGGTGCGGCTCGCATTCGCGCACACCGCGGCCCACGCGTTCGGCGGCGAGCTGCCCGTGTCGGACGAGGCGCTCGAGCGCATGGGAGACGAGGAGATGCTGGCGCTGCTCCTCCAGGCGGGCCTCGCGGCGCACATCCTGGATGCGAGGACGGGCCCCGCGCAGCTCCGCGCGCTGTTCACCGTCTACCGGGCGAACATGCTCGCGATGGACCACTACGCGCCCAAGCCCTACGCGGGTCGCGTGTTGCTGCTCAGCGCGAAGCAGGAGGCGGACAGCACGGTGCCGCGCCATCGAGGCTGGGCGGAGCTGGTGACCGGCCTGGAGGTGGTGAACGTGGCGGGCCCGCACGCGCAACTGATGCAGGAGCCGCACGTGGACGAGGTCGCGGCTCGACTGCGAGAAGCACTGGGAGTCGCGTAGCGCGTCACTCCCTCGGCCCCAAGAGGCCGGGGTGGGTGCGCACGAAGCTCGGAGGAAGCCCCCGAGCCCGTGCGCACCCAGGATGAATCAGCGGCTCTTGCCGTCGAACGGCACGACCTTCAGCGTGCTGACATCCACGCCGTCGAGGCACCGCACGTTGATGGCATACATCTCCTGCCCATCCGGTCCCTTGCCCTGCCCGAACGGGCGCACGCCACAGGTCGAACAGAACAGGTGGTGGATGGTCTTCTTGCCAAACTGGTAGTCCGTCAGGCGCTCGCGGCCGGAGAGCAGGTTGAACTGCGTGGCCGGAACGAAGCCCAACATGCCGCCCGTCTTGCCGCAGATGGAGCAGTTGCAGGCAATCATGGGCTGGGTGAGGTCCATCTTCACGTCAAAGCGGACCTGGCCACAGTGGCAGCCGCCCGCGACATTCTGGAGGTTGGTCATCCGCGCATCTTGCGGCAGCCCAGGCGCGGCGCCTTGTAAAAACACGACGCGCCCTCTCCAGCCGGGCCTTGGCGAACCGCGTCAAGCCGCTGGACGGACGTCCTCGGCCAGAGGCGCGGGAGCCTGAACAGGGCGAAGGCCCAGCACACGCTCGCGTGCCGGCCACGGCCATGCCCCCGTCACCATGGCCAGCTTGCCCGTCATCGCCACGCTCACCGCCACAAGCATCGTGCAGATGTACGAGATGATGCCCATGTCGCCGAACACCTGGTTCAGGTACGAGGCCACCACGCCGATGATGACGAGCGCGGCGGCACGGTGCTCGGGTGCATGGCTGCGATGGTAGGCGCGCGCGATGAGGTACACGGTCGCGACCAGGTACATCCAGATGCCGGTGAAGCCCAGGACGCCACCGAACGCGAGCAACCCCAGCAGTGAGTTGTGCGGGTGGTAGCGGAACTGGGGGAACACGAAGGCAATGTCGGGCATCGGGTAGTCGAGCACGAACTCATGTCCGTAGCCGGTGCCGATGATGGGGTGGCTGCGCCAGGTCGCGATGAGGTTGAGGTTCTCGATGTCGCGATAGTCCAGCTCGCCCTCCGCGTGCTGGCCGTCCACGAGCGAGCGGACGGTCTGCACGGGCTTGAAGATGCCACTGCTCGAGTTCCACCCCGCGGCCATGTAGAGGACGCCCACGGGCATCAGGAGGAGGGCGGCGCGCGTGACGAGCTTCTTCAACGGCGTCCACGGGTTGAACAAGTACGCGGCCGCGATGGAGCCCACCATGCTGACGTAGGCGAGCCGGCGGTCATTGAAGAACATCCCGATGAACACCAGCACGATGATGAGGATGCCGCGCAGCGCGTGAGCGAGCTTGGGGCGCTCGAGCCAGCGCGCGATGCACACCATGAGCGCGAAGATGAAGGTCATCGAGTCCGAGTGGCACGTGGTGTACTCGACCTCCTTGCCCAGGGACGGAATGACGACGAGCGCGAAGTACGTGCTGACGGCGGACTTGGTGAGCGCCCCAGCAATGACAGTCCGAGCTACCGCGGGCCAGTCCTCGGGCCCGCGCAGGCTGTAGTGGAACATCATCACCATGAGCGGCATGCAGGCCGCTTGGTGCCACTGCCACAGCGAGTTCTTCACGTCCCCGCCGTTGATGATGCCCCAGACCTCCATCCACAGGATGGTGATGGCGGAGAGCGCCACAATGGCGATGAGCGGCTTGGGCAGCGGGATGACGGGTGGATCAATCGTCGACCGGGTGGCGCGTCGGTAGATGCCCAGGCCAATCAAGCTGATGATGAGGACATCCACGAGCGGGAAGCGCAGCGCGCCAATGCCCACGAGTTCGTGGAGCTGGGAGAACAGCAGCTGTCCCAGAGGGAAGAGCGGCGAGCGCCACAGCATCGACTGAGGGCGCTCGGGCGTGTAGTCCACCGCGAGCACGAGATAGAAGACCGCCAGCGCCTGGTAGCGCAGGGGGATCTTCAGCATCACCCACAGCACCGTGGCGGCCGCCACCGGGGCCATGGCGATGACCGGGTTGCCGTCACTGACAGCGGCGCCCCCAATGCAGGCCAGTCCCAGGACCGCGATCAACGCGGCATAGCGCCAGTAGGAGGGACGAGGGATGGAGTGCATGGGGCGCGGGGCAGGCTATCTCCCACCAACTCCACCCGGAAGCCAGGAGGCAACCGACCGGAGCCCCTCTGTCCTGCCCCGAATGGAAGTGCACGAGCCGGGAATCGAACCCGGACGGCCCTTGCGGGCCAGCGGATTTTAAGTCCGCTGCGTCTGCCAGTTCCGCCACTCGTGCCCGACTGCGCCCACCACTCACATCCCGGCCCGCCCCACCCGCTCCGCACCAGCCTGGAGGCCGTTCGAAGCATGGACGGAAGAACCATCCGGGGTCAGGAGCCGGGGGCAAGCTAGCCGCACCCCGGTGGTCGCAGCAAGCAAGCGGCGAGGCGGGCCCAAGGGCCACCCAAGCGAGTGGCCCCGGCCCGCCCGCCACGGGGTCAGCAGGGCCCGACGACGTAGGCGGACGTGTACGTGACCGTGAAGGAGGACGGGCTCATCACGCCGTCCTTGTCGAAGCACCGCACCTCCACCCACGTCTCGGTGGGACCGGGGCCGGCGATCCAACGAACCACCTTGCAGTAATTCGAGTTGGCGCCGTAGCCGGTCACCATGGACATCGAGTGATTGAAGGCGCCGGACTTGCTGAAGCTCACGACGTAGTTGTCCTCGGGATGGGTGACGCTGGCCGTCCCCGGGGCGATGCAGATGACCTCGTTCGCCAGCTTTTGATAGGCCGCAGGCGCGGAGGTAGGGCCGTTGATCCACGCATGTCCGCCAACATGGTTGGGAATGAGCGTCTCGCGCTCGAACGAGAACGTGAACATGCTATCGACGGGATTCCCCGTCGTGTCGTAGCAGCCGACGTACACCGTGGCGACAGCTCCGGCGCCCCAGCTCAGGACTTTGCAGTGCTGCGCATTGGTGCCGCCATACGCGGTCACATGCACGCTCGCGTTCGAGAAGTTCATTCCGACCAAGGTGACGGTGTAGCGCCCAGTCGCGGTCTGCGTGACGGAGTTGGCCCCTCCCGTGGAGTTCCACTGGTAGTTGGTGGGAACGGAGATGGCCCCGGGAACAGTGGTGGCGGTCGCGGCGCCGGTCCAGAGGTAAGCCCCCAGGGGATAGGTCTGCACCATGCCCGTCATGTCCAGGTAGGACACGACGAAGGCGCTCGCCGCGGGATCGCCATTGGGCGCGTGACACCGGATGTAGATGGCGAGCGTGGTGCCCTCGGGGGTCCAGTTGTCGACGCGGCAGCGCTCGGGAGTCGAGCCATACGCGACGACTTGCACATCTCCCTCGGCGCGCCCAAGGCCCACGAAGCGGACCTTGTACCGCCCGGTGAACCCGGCCAGGGTCTCATAGGTGACCGCGCCGCCCGTGGAGTTGTAGAGGTAGTTCGGATTCACGTCCGGCAGGTTGGGATCGATATAGGCAAAGCCCTCGCCCACCGTCCCGAGCGCCGACGTATCGCGCGCCAGGTGAGACGGCGAAGGTTCCGCCTCGTCAGGCCCCACGCCACAGGCCACCAGCCCCAACGAACACAGCACTGCGAGCACGCACCTCAACTCAGTCGCCATCGGTCGACCCTTTCGTTCCGTTCGAATCACGAGGAAGAACGCCCCCCAGTCTCATGGGCCCTCGCCAACAAGACGGCGACCGCGGGATTTCTTGATTTTCAATAATTGCTCTAATTTCACATAATCGAGCCCAGCCAAGCCGACGGGGAAGAGCACCGCCCAGCGCGCCGAAAACAGCGAGCACCGAGCAAGTCCGCCCCACGCAGGAGACGGGACCACCCAAGTCCCTCTCAAAGCCAGTCGCGAGGGAGCCGCGCAGCGCCGCCGCCCCCTCAAGTCCGCGCCCAACCCGAGTCGCGAGAACAGAACCACCCAAGGTCATCCCACGGCGGTTCGTGGCGGCAACGGCAAGCAACAGGAAGCGCCTCCGCCCTCAAGTCCGACCCCAACCCAAGGCCAACGGAGGCGCCCATGCTCAGCTCACGGAGGCCATTGGCGAGAGACCAACGCGAGGAAGCGGCCATGAGCCCTTGCCCCTGCCGCCGGGAGCACGGCGGCACCAGCCTCCTACCCTGGCCGGACAACTGACTCGCGGCGCGCCCCCCCAGAATGAACGGGGTCAAGGAAGGAACCGGTACACGGCGAACGAGCCATCGACAGTCTGGGACCGTGCAGGGCCCAGACCAGCAATGCACTGTGAGGTCGCGTCCAAGGCCCGGGCGCCCAACGGGCAGCTTGGCGAGGTAGGCAGGATGCACTTGACAAGCGCCAGTTCCGGCAAGGCCCCCAGGGGCCTATCTCTCCAGTCTCGAACGCAGGGGGTACGGACGGACGTCGCATCTCACCGCCCCCTGGTATAAAGCGCCCCCCATGCTCGAGACCGTCACCAAGGGCTTTCGCGCCGCAAAGAACCGCCTCGCCGGCAAGAGCGAGCTGACCCCGGAGCTGATCGATGAATCGCTCCGCGACATTCGAGTGTCCCTGCTCGAAGCGGACGTGGCATTTGATGTCGTGAAGAAGTTTGTCGCCCGCGTTCGCGAGAAGGCCGTGGGCGAGGTGGTCCAGACGACCGTGACCGACGCGAGTGGCCAGAAGCGCCGCGTCAGCGCGATGGACCACTTCATCAAGATTTGCCACGACGAGTTGGAGGCCCTGATGGGGCCGGTGGACACCAGCCTCCATCTGAAGCCGAAGGGGCAGCTTTCGAGCATCATGATGGTGGGCCTCCAAGGCTCCGGTAAGACGACGACGACAGGCAAGATCGCCAACAAGCTGATCCAGGAGGGACGCAAGCCCCTGCTGGTCGCCGCGGACATCTACCGCCCGGCCGCCGTGGATCAGCTGAAGGTCCTGGGCGAGCGACTCAAGGTGCCGGTCTACTTCGAGCCGGGTGTCGCCCCGCCCGAGTTGGCCAAGCGAGGCGCCGCCGCCGCGCGCGAGCAGAAGTGCGACGTGGTCCTGGTCGACACGGCGGGACGACTCGCCATCGACGAGGCGCTGATGGCCGAACTCGAGGCCATCAAAGCGAACGTGCACCCTGACAACATCCTGCTCGTCTGTGACGCGATGATTGGTCAGGACGCGGTTCGGACCGCAGCGGAGTTCGATCGCCGTCTCGGACTGGATGGCTTCATCCTGACGAAGCTGGACGGTGATGCGCGTGGTGGCGCGGCGCTCTCCATCAAGGAAGTCACGGGCAAGCCCATCAAGTTCCTCGGCATGGGCGAGTCGATGGACAAGCTCGAGGAGTTCCGCCCTGCAGGCCTTGCGGGCCGCATCCTTGGGTTCGGCGACATCGTCGGCCTGATGAAGGACTTCGAGAAGGTCGTCGACGAGAAGAAGGCTGAGGACGACGCGCGCAAGCTGCTGTCCGGCCAGTTCACGATGAAGGACTTCGTCGAGCAGATCCGCATGGTCCGGAAGATGGGACCGCTGAAGGACCTGCTGGAGAAGTTCCCCCTGTTTGGCGACCTGACGGAGCACCTCAATCCTGATGAGAAGGAGCTGACGAAGATTGAGTCGATGTACGACTCGATGACGCAGAAGGAGCGTCTCCGTCCGGACCTCATCAACGCGAGCCGCATCAACCGGATCGCCAAGGGAAGTGGTCGCAAGCCTGAGGAGGTACGGGAGCTGCTGCAGAAGTTCGGGATGATGCAGCAGGTGATGGGCACCATCGGCCAGAACCCGGGCCTGTTGGGGCGGATCCCCGGTTTCAAGCAGTTGGGGCAGCTCAGCCAGATGAAGAACATGGATCTGGGGAGCATGTTCGGCAAAGACGCGAAGATGATGGAGAAGGCCATGGGCGGGATGGGCGGCATGGGAATGCCCATGCAGCTGCCGCAGATGGCTCCGGGCTACACGCCCCCGCTCGGCCAGGCTGCGATGGCCAAGGCGCGGCTCATGGGGTACGCCCCGCCGTCGGCGACGGGCAAGCCCGAGGATCGCGACGCCATCAAGGAGCGGCGCAAGCGCGAGAAGGAGAACAAGAAGAAGAACCGCAAGAAGAAGTAGCAACACGTCACAGGACGTCTGCGGTTTTCGTGCCCGCGCTCCGAGTCATCAGGGGTCGCGGGCACATGCATTTCAGGCCTCGTCGCGCCCCAGCAGAACATCCCTGCCCTCGGACACGAGTCCAATCCCTGAGACAGCACGAGCGCCTTCGCCGCGTGAAGAAGCCCGCCACCAACGAAACACGTCGCGGAGAGAAGCAAGCCGAAGCCACTACTCCGCACGCTCAAGCACTGACCTGGAACGACTTTTGCGAGGCCCCCCGACCCCATGAGCCCACATTACAGGCCCCTATCCCTGTTGTTGATCTTCAGCACGCTCACCGCGTGCATGGAGATTCCCGCGATTGAAGCGCCGAATCATTCCGCCCCGAGTGATGCAGGGCAGCATGAGGACGCAGGCAATCAGCATGAAGAGCCCAATAACCCCAACATCAAGCCCGATGCTGGTGAGCAGGATCTCACAAGCCCACTCATCGAGAGCGTCAGCCCGACCAACGGTTCCACCGCAGTAGAAACGACAACCGCAATCGAGTTCATCTTTTCAGAGCCAATCATTCAACAGTCATTCCAAGTTGCAATTTCACCCCAAGTCCCCCTCACCACTCCCAGCTGGAGCGACCGCGACACCAAGGCAACGATCCATCCCACTGGCGCCCTTCCTTTCGCAACAACATTCACCCTGACAATCCGAGGAACAGATCTCGCAGGCAACTCTCTTCAACCCTTACTTCTCTCATTCACAACCAAGTCCAACCAAATCGACACCACTCGTCCCAGACTACTCACCACAACGCCAAGCGACGGCACCAAGGGAGTATCCACCCATACCGCCATACGGCTCGCATTTTCGGAGCCTATGAACAAAGCAAAAACCGAACGCGCATTTACAATCACATCCCCAACAACTGCGACCTCCGGTACATTTTCGTGGGACCAGACGGGCCAAGATATGATCTTCACCCCGTCAACACCATTTCCCTCTGGCACCCAGATTACGTGGACACTCGCACCAACCGCAGACGATCTTTCAGGAAATCAACTATCCGCCCCGACAACACAAACATTCAAGACAATTCAGACAGGAACAGTCCACATCGGCATCGACTTCGCAACCACTGGCTCGGTGGGCGCACCTTCATATTTTCTACAAACCCACTACTACAACGAGGTCCTCGTCGGAAAGAGACTAGACAATCAGAATTATCGATTATTTCTCGGATTCAAACTAGACTCGCTGCCCGCAACAACAACTGCAATTATTCAGTCTCAATTAATCTGGAAGATCAGCACTGTCGCCGGAAGCCCCTTCTCGAAACTCGGAAATCTCTATCTTGAGCCGGTAGACATCGGCGAGGAGCTAGATCTTTCTTTCGACACTGAGAATCCCAAAACAGTGGCTGACTACAATTCCCCGTCTCTCGCGGGTCAACTAGTCATCCCCCCATCGAGCGGCCCTCCGCTGACACTTGTCTCAGTAACCGAATGGACAGCCAGCGACTGGAGCAATCGCACAACAAGGAACAACAGAACGCAATATCGCCTCCGATTCGAGAACACTACACACGACAACTCCATTGACGCATTAAGCTCCGACTCAGAATCAAGCCCAGGCCTAGCCGAGCTAATAATCACGTATGAATTCCAATAGCACCCATCGCCAACGCAAAGCCTTCCCAAAAACCGGACGAGCAGGTCGTCTCATTGGGTCATATGAATCAGTCTCGACATTGAGCGAACATGCATAGGTGCGAAGGCAAGCCCCTGCTCCACATGAGCGGAATTTGCATGTCCGAAGCTGACCGATGGATCTAATCCAGGGCCTGTTTGACGCGAACGTCGAGGGTTGAATTTCTCGGGGTCAGCGAAAGGCATCCCACTCGGAGAAGATGCGACGGGCCATCGTGCGCGCCTTCTACGACGAGGGCCTGTCGTATACGCAGATTGCCAACCTACTGGGTATTGGCGAGGCGACGGCCAGCCGCGTCTTGCTTTGCACCGGGAGACAGGAGACGTCGCGAAGCAGCCCAAAGGCGGCGGCAACTTCTCGCCCATCCGGGGCATGGTGGCCACCGCGCTCAAGTGACTTGTGGCACAGAGGCCGGACGCGCGACGATGCGCGAACTGATGGCCGAGCAGACAAGCCGCACGGGCATCGTCATCAGCCGTCCCTCCATGCAAAGAGCCCTGCATCGACTGGGCTTCTCACACAAAGGTCCGTCCCCCTGTGTGGAGTCGCGGCACGCGCGACTGGACGCCGGTAGGCCCCGT
>JAEMGR010000058.1 GCA_016458225.1 Myxococcaceae bacterium JPH2
AGCGAGCTGTTCGGCCACGAGAAGGGCGCCTTCACCGGGGCGGTGAACCGGCGCGAGGGCGTCTTCGAGGAGGCGGACGGCGGCACCGTCTTCCTGGATGAGATTGGCGAGTTGCCCGCGGAGCTGCAGCCCAAACTGCTGCGCGTGCTGGAGAACCGGGAGATTCGCCGCGTGGGCAGCAATACCTATCAGCCCGTGGATGTGCGGCTCATCGCCGCCACGCACCGCGACCTGCGCGCGGAGGTGAACGCGGGCCGCTTCCGCTCGGACCTCTTCTTCCGGCTGGCGGTGCTGCGCATCTCCATGCCCTCGCTGCGCCAGCGCCCCGAGGACCTGCCCGTGCTCGTGGACGGCATCCTCCAGTCATTGGGCTCGGAGCCGGAGCACACCGAGGCCCTGCGCACCCCGGAGTTCCTCGGGCGGCTGCGCCACGCGGCGTGGCCCGGCAACGTGCGCGAGCTGCGCAACTACCTGGAGCGCTGCCTCGTCTTCGAGGACACCGTGTCCCTCTCCGACGACGAGCCGCACCACTCGGGGCCGGTGGAGGTGGACCCTTCGCGCCCCTACGCCGAGCAGCGCCGCCACATGGTGGATGAGTTCGAGCGCCGCTACCTGCACGCGCTGCTGGAGAAGTATCCGGGCAAGGTCGCGCAGGCCGCGGTCACCGCGGGCATGGACCGGGTGCACCTGTACCGGCTGCTGCGCCGCCACGGCATCAAGCCCTGAGACTCAGCCGAGGGCGCCCACGCGCCACCGGTCCTCACGCCCAGGGACGGGCTCCAGCGCGAGCCCCTCCTCCAGGTCTCGCAGCACCGCGCCGCTGGCCACCACGCCGGCGGACTCGGACGGTGCCACCCAGTCCGGCAACCGCGCCAGGCCGCCCTCGGTGGAGCGCTCCGCGACGTGCACGGTGATGCTCAGCGGGGCAGGCAGCTTCGCCAACGCTCGCGCCGCACCCAGGACACGGGAGCGGAGTTCGCGTGCCGCCTCCGCGTCCGCTGGCAACGCGGCCATCACGAGCAGACATCCGCAGCCTTCCAGCCTCGCGTCCAGGCCCGCGTCTCGCGCGAGCCGGAGTGCTCGCTCCAGCGACGCATCCAGCGCGTCCAGCGACTCCGCCGACGCGAGCGCCTGCGCGCAACCCTCCGCGTACAGCGCCACCGCGTGCTCGGGCGCATCGCGCGAGGACGTGCCTCGCACCGCGCCGCGCAGCTCTTCCATCAGCGCGTCGACGTCCGGGTAGCGCTCCTCGCGCCGCTTGCGCAGGCACCGCAGCACGACCGCGTCCAACGCGGCGGGGACGGGCGCGCGCTCGCTGGGGCGCGGCGGCGGCGCGTGCAGGTGCTGCTCCTCGACTTCGTGTCGCGTGGGGCCCGGGAACGGCGGCTGCCCCGTGACGAGCTGGAAGAGGAGCACGCCCAGCGCGTAGAGGTCCGTGCGCGCATCGGGCACCTCGCCGCGCACCTGCTCCGGCGCCATGGACAACGGCGTGCCCATCGCCGTGCCGGTGTGGGTCAGCGTGGAGTTGCCCGGAGCGCCCGGGCGGAGTCCCTTGGCCACGCCGAAGTCCACCAGCTTCACCCGAGGAGACTCCCCGCTCCCGGCCAGGCGCATCACGTTCTGCGGCTTGAGGTCGCGGTGGACGACGCCCGCCGCGTGCGCCTCGCGCAGCGCCGCGCCCACCTGCTCCATCACCTCCAGCGCTTCACGGGGGGACAGCGGACCGCGCGCGGCCAGCTCCGCCGCGAGGTCCCTCCCCTCCAGCCACTCCATGGCGATGAAGGGGCGCCCATCCGCCAGGGTGCCGTGGCCCCGCACCTCGACGATGTGCGGATGGCGCAAGCGCTGGAGCGTCGCCGCCTCCCGGCGAAAGCGCCGCAAGGCGAGCGGCGCGAGCGACGCGTGGGAATGCAGCACCTTCAGCGCGGCGGGGGTGCCGTCCTGCACGTGCCGCGCACGGTACAGCGAGGAGACCGGCCCGGTGGCGTGCACGGACATCACCACCCACGGGCCCACGAGCGCGCCGGGGCGCAGCTCCTCGCCGTACAGCGCCTCTTCCCCGGAAGGGGCCATGCGCTACTTCGAGCCCTTCTTGCTCGGTATCCGCTTGCACAGCTCCGAGCCGGGGTTGGTCGAGGTCGGATCGCAAGGCATGTGGAGGAAGGTCGTCACCGGCTCCTTCCATAGCCCGTTCGTGGTGTCTCGGCATTGCTCGAAGTCGCCATCGCCCACCACGAGCGAGCCATCCTGCGACGCGCACTTGCCCGGGCTGCTCTCCGAGTTGCCCCAGCACGCCCCCACCACCGTGGTCGCGCAGTTGGCACCCGACGCCGGCAGCGCGCACACCCGATGGGTGGAGTACGCCGCCCCGTTCACCCAGGCCGGGTCGTAGCAGGAGTACATCTGCTTGTAGATGGCGCCCGGGATGACGACGTCGTCACCCTCGACCTCGTAGAAGGTCTGGTCTCCCTGGCGGTGCACCACCACCTCGACCTTGGTGGCCAGCGCCTTGGGGACGAAGAGGTTGCCGTAGAAGGCGCCCTCGCGGACCGAGTAGACCTGGGCCTCGGACAGGCCGTACTGCACGGTCGAGGTCGAGCTGGCCGACACCACCGCGAGCCCCGACGCCGCGCTGTCCCACGGGGCCGTCATCACGCTGAAGTAGCCGTCGCTCGGACACTCGAAGGTCAACGCCGGGGCGGACCCCGCGCAGCTCCCCTCGCTCTCGTCGATGAAGCGGTTCGCGTGCTCGTCACACCCCACCGTGCCCTCACAGACGCGCAAGATCATCCGAGCACCCGTGCTCGCGCCCAGCGTCGGGCCCGGGCACGCCGCCGCGCCGCCCGCGCCCACCGCCACGGTGGCGCCCGGCTGGCACCGGCCCACGGCGTCGGCCTTCCAGCCGCAGTCGCGCGAGGCGCCCTGGGTGCCCGTCGAACAGGCCGAGAAGCTCGACAGCTTCTGCGCCGTGTCCGGATCAAACTCGGCCGGAGCCGTCACCGGCTCCAGCGGGAAGCCACCGCCCGGCAACGACGAGGCCTCGCCTCGCATGGACAGCTCCACGCGCCGGCCCAGCGCGTTGTTGCGAGCGAGGATACAGCCCGACACGCGCCGCAAACACTGCGTGTTGGGCGACTGGGCCTCCCACATGGGGCACAGGCCTGCCTTGCCCTTCCACGCGCGCGCCGTGGACGTCAGCGGGTCATACCAGGGGATGTCATGCCCCGCGGGCAACGCGCAGCTCACCAGGTACTCCATGAACTTCTGCGCGTCCGGGTCGTGCAGCTGCACGCGAAGGTACGCGTCTCCCGTGGCGGGGTCGAACAACGCCGCGAGCGAGGCCGAGGACAGGAGCCCGTTGGCCTGGGGATTCGTGGAGATGGCGTTGAGGACGAGCGCGTCCGTGGACAGCGAGTTCGCGATGCGGATGTCCGCTCGCTGCGTGCCCAGTCCTGCTTCGGACTCGGAGGGCGCGGTGGGTCCACAGCCAGCCAGGGCCAGCAGCAGCGGCAGCACGCCGCGCATCAGGGAATCACGGAACCGGACGGCCATGGGCCCTCCTCCAGGGTGGAAGGGAAAGGAATGAGGCGAAGCGGAAGCACGGCCTGGGCCAGCCCGCACCCGCCCCCCCTCGCGCGGGGATACCCGCTGAGTCCGCCCGCAACTGTGGCGCCGAACGCCACAGCACTCGGGCGCGCGTGACATTCCACGCTACAGGGCATCGGCCACCCGGGCGCGCAGGGACTCGTAACGGGTGCGCCACAACGGGGCTCCCTCCACCGCCTGTCCGGCGCGCGCAAGCCAGGTCTGGGCCTCCGCGTTGCGCCCGGCGTGGAGTGCCCCCAGCGTGGCCTGGAGGAGGATCTCCGCCTTCTCGTCCGGGGACGCGAAGGGCTCCGCCTCATCCACCAGGGTGCTCCAGGCCTCGGTGTCCGCGGGGGACTCGCCCACCTGAAGCGCCACCAACCGGCGCATGACGGCGGTGGGTGGCAGGGACTCAGGCGGACAGTGCGAGGCGATCCACTCGAGGTGGCCTCGGGCCTCCGCCCGCTCGCCCCGGGCCGCGCTCAGCCGCGCCAACAGGAGGGCGTCCACGGGCACGGGGTGATCGCGAAAGAAGCGCACGCCGAGTTCGTGCGCGCGACGGGCCAGCGGGAGCGCCTCGTCCAGGCGGCCCTGCATGTAGAGGACCTCGGCCAGATTGAAGGTGGACCAGCGCTCCACCTGGGCGTGTCCCAGCTCGCGCCCCAGCGCCATGGCGTGGCGCAGGTCGTCCTCGATGCGGGCCATGTCGCCTCGGGACAGCCACAGGAGCACGCGGTTGATGCGCGTGGCGGCCAGATGCAGGGCATCGCCCGCGGACTCGCAGCGCATCAAGGCCTCCTCGAAGCGCTCGGCCGCTTCGTCGGGGCGCTCCAGGAAGGTGAGCGCCGAGCCCAGCAGCGCCAGTGCCACCACATGGGTCTCGTGGTCGCGCGCGGCCTCCGCGCCCTCCGCCACCGAGCCCAGAATCCGAGCGGCAGGCCCCCACTCACCCAGCCGCACGTGCATGCGGCCACGCGCCAGCGAGCAGCGCAGCGACAACCGGGGCGAGTCCAGTGACGCGATGCGCTCCAGCGCCTCGCGCGTGCACGCCCCCGAGCCCTCCGCGTCCTCCATCCAATCGCGCGCGGTGGCCTCCTCCAGCAACAGGTCCACCACCAGCGCCTCGTCGCCCCGAGCCCCGGCCAAGGCGCGCGCGGCCCCGAGGTCCGCCAATCCCTCGCGGAAGCGCTGGAGGCGGTGCCGCACCCGGCCTCGTCCCGCCAGCGCCAGGGCACGGCGCTCGGGGTCGGCCTCGGGCAACAACGCGAGCGCGCGTGTGTAGTGCTGCTCCGCTTCCACAGGCAGGTGCGCGCGACGGGCCTCCTCCGCCAACGCGAGGAAGGCCTCCACCGCCTCTTCGTGCGCGCCACAGGCAGCGGCGTGGTGCGCGCGACGACGACGGCGGGACGGGCCATCCGTTCCCGTGGCGTGCAGCGCGGCGGCGTGCAGTGAGCGGCGCGCGGCCGGTGGGAGCAGTCCCTCCAGGGCTTCGCGCAACAGGGGGTGGCGGAAGACGAAGTGACCCGGCTCGGACTCGCGCAGGAGCCCCGCGCGAGCAAGGCGGCGCAGCCCGGCGCCCGCGTCCAGCGAGCCCAAGCGCGCCGCGTCTTCTCCCGGGCCCAGGTGGCGCAGCGCCGCGTCCACCCGTTCCACATCGACCTCGGTGCCGAGCACCGCACACAGCCGGGCCAGCCCCTGATGCACCTCGGGCAGCGCGGCGAGGGCGCGCGCGGCGAGGCGCTCGAACAGTGGCGTGACCGACACGTCGAGCAACGCGTCCGGCGCGATGTACCAGCCGCCTCCCGGCGAGGCTCGCAGTGCCCCCGCCGCACGAAGCGCACCCGCGACTTCCACCAGGGACAGCGGCACGCCCTGCGCCAGGCGCTCCAATCGAGCCAGGACAGGCTCGGGCACGTGCTCCGCGGGGCGCAGCAGGTGGAGCAACAGGGCGCGAGTGGACTCGGGCGACAGCGGTGGCAGCACGTGCCGCGAAGCACGCGCGCTCCGGTCCCCCAGATGCGGACGGAGCCCCAGCAGCGCGGGGCGCCCCACCACGCACACCCACAGCGGCGCGCGGCCACCTGCCAGTGTCGTCAACTCGAGCGTGTCCAGGCTGGTCGGGTCGGCCAGGTGCGCGTCATCCAGCAACAACACCCGAGGCGCTTCTCGCGCACGCTGGAGCAGCTGCCCCGCGAGCGCGCGCGCGGCGGAGGGACGGTGCCCTTCGAGCGCTTCGGGTGCGGACGCAGAGGCAGCAACCAACGCCTCGACCAGCGCGTCTGGCGCGGAGGCATCCGGCGCAGGAGCGCGCAGCCGGACCACACGAGCGAGCCCCTCTTGCCCGAGCCGCGAGGCCAGCGCCTCGACCAAGCGCGTCTTGCCGTGCCCCACTTCGCCCGTCAGCACACAGAGACCGGGCACCGCCTCGGAAAGACACCCCCGAGCCTCCGCGACGAGGACATCGAGCAGCGCTTCGCGCCCCAGCAGCGGCGGCGCGACAGGCGCATCCGACGACGCCCGATCATCCCGGGGGCGCAGTCGAGCGAAGCCCTCCAGCGACCCACGCTTCAGTGACGCGGCCAACGCATCACGCTCGGGCGACGCGTCCAGCGCTTCGCCTTCCAGTCGCGCGGCGGCAGCGTCGCTGACGAGCACAGCGCCGGGCTCCAGCGACTCGGGCCACCACGAATCGGGCGCAGCCAGCGCTTCACCCGCCACGCGCGGAGTGGCCGCACCCGGCCGCACGTGCGCGGTCGCGAGGTGGAGAATCGCCGCGCTCTTTCGCTCCTCCTCCAGCAGCCGACGCGCTGCGAGCACGGCGGCGCGCAGGTTCGCCTCCGCGGACAGGGACTCTGGAAACGCCACCAGGTAGCCCCCGCCCCAGACACGCGCGAGCGCTCCTCCGTGCGATTCGATGGCGGCCCGGAGCACCTCCACCGACGCGGGCGTGCGCACGCCCAGGAGCGCCACGGGACGAAGCCCTACCGCATCCAGCGGCGCGGGCAGCTCGTCGCGATTCACCTGGAGCGGCGGCGGCGCCTCCATCCGGCAGGCGGCATCGAAGGACTGAAGCACCTCCGAAGCCCGCGCGAAGCGCTCCGCCGGGGCCTTGGCCAAGCACCTTCGCAAGAGCGCATCGAGCGCCAATGGCACATCGGCGCGCTCGGAGGCCGCGGGAGCACGCAGGCTGACGTGGCCGTGTCGGACCGCGTCCGGCCCGCCCGTGAAGGGCGGCGCTCCCGTGAGCAGCTCGAAGAGGAGCACGCCCAAGGCGTAGATGTCCGCCGCGGCGCCAGCCTCACCGGTCTCCAAGCACTGCTCCGGGGCCATGTAGTGCGTCGTTCCCTGACGCCACGGCGCCCCCGGCCCATCGCCGATGCGGGCCAGTCCGAAGTCGAGCAGGCTGAGCGCCCCGCCCTCGCGCAGGAAGACGTTCTCCGGCTTGAGGTCGTGATGCGCCAGCCCCGCGGCGTGGACCGCCTCCAACGCCGCGCACAGCCCCGACAGCAGCTCACGCACGCGAGGCGTGGACGCGGCGCCCGTGCCGGGCAGCTCGGACATCCACGCGGCCAACGTCTGCCCACGCAGGCGCTCCAGCACGAGGAACGGGCGGCCACCGACGGTGCCCTCGTCCAACAACTCCGGCGCGATGGGCGCGCCCACGCGACGCAGCGCCTCCGCCTCGTGCGCGAAGCGACCCGGGCGCGGTGCCCGAGCCACCTTCAGCGCCACCTCGCGCCCGTCGCCCTCTCGCACCGCGGTGAAGACGTGCGACGAACCTCCGGTGCCCAGCAGCGTCGCGCTGGTGAAGCCGGGCACATCCGGGAGCGGCACAGGCGCGGCCGGCGGCACGGGCGCGGGGCGCTCGCCGTGCACGGGACACACCGCTCCGGTGGAGAGGCGGCGGTGGCAGACCGGACAGCGCATGGACGATCCCCGAGGCTACCAGAGCGACTGTGTCAGGACGATGACGACGCCCACGAGCCCCTCGCCCGCGATGAGGCCCGCCGCCAACGTCACCAGGGACTCTTCCGCATCGGGCCTCACTCGACGAACACCCTCCGTGGCCAGCGCTCCCAGGAAGAAGCCCAAACACGTCGAAGCCGGCAGCAAGCACGCCAGCGAAAGCCCCAGCGGAGAGGGAACCCAGGACCGCACGCGCTCCGGCAGCACGCGCTCCGCGAGCGTCAACACCACGGCCCCCAGCGCCGCCAGGGCCATGGCCCAACGGGTCTCGGGAGCCAGCGTGCCCAGCCCTTGAGCCAGGACCTTCGCCATGCTGGCGGTGACAGTGGCCGCCGGCGCCGGGAAGCGTGCTCCTCCCAGCGCGGAGACGTCCGGCACCAACACGAAGAACAGCGGCACCACGGCCGCCGCGCCCACGACGGTTCCCAAGAGCTGCGCGAGGAACAAGCGCCGCGGATGCGCGCCCAACAAGTGTCCCGTCTTCAAGTCCGTGAGCAGGTCCGCCGCGGACGAGGCCGCGTTGACGGTGAGGCCCGCCGTGGCCAGGTTGGCTCGCACGTCATGCGGCAGCAGTACGCCGTACGTCACCTGCGTCACCTGCCCCAGCGCCCCCACCGGGTTCGCGTCCGTCTCTCCGGTGACGCGGCACGCGATGAGGCACAACCCGAACGACAGCGCCACCGCCAGCAACGCATGCGGCACGGGCACACCAAAGCCCACCCGCGCCACCGCCACCGTCGCGGGCGTCAGCACCGCCACGCCCCCCACCCACCAGCTCCGCGGCACCTGGAGCGAATCCACGGGGTGCGCCGAGCCCCCACTGAGTCCTCGCAGCACCCGCGCCAGCGCGCCCCCTTGCAGCGCGAACTGCGCCAGCGACGCGGCGGTGAGCGCGGCGGCACCCGGCCACAGCGTCCACCCCAGCACCTCCCCCACTCCGCCGTCCGCGGGCACGAGCCCCAAGGCGAACGCGCGCGGCGCACCCCCCCCGTGCACCAACAACGCGCCCAGCAGCAACGACGCCGTGGTGCGCAGCCCCAAGAGCGCGCCCGCGCCCACGGGCAAGAGGCTCGTCTCCAGCGCGAAGCCCAGTCGCTCCAACGGAATGCCCCCCACCGCGCCGGGGAACGCGAACGCGATGGGCAGCCGTCCCAAGCCGTCGCGCAACACGGTGAGCAGCCCGGCCACACCTCCGCCCAACCCCAGCGCCCGCAGACGCGAGCGCGCCCCCTCCCCCGTGGCGTGCAGCGCGCGGATGGCGGCGGCCGCGGCGGTGCCGGTGGCGAAGGGGAGCTGCTCGCGGTCCACCAGTTGGCGCTTGAGCGGCACGGCGAAGAACACCCCCAACGCCGACACCAGGAACGTCCACGCCAGCAGCGCCCAGCCCGCCGGGTGATGCCCCGTGGTGAGCAGCCACGCCCCCTGCACCGACACCAGCGCGCCCCCCGTCGCATACCCCGCGGACGATGCCACCGCCTGCGCCGAGCACGTCTCCAGCGCGGACAGCGGCGCACCCGCGGCCCTGGGCCACAGCCTCCGCAACGCACCATGCCCCGCGTGAGTGAGCAGCGCCGCGGTGACCGCCACACCAAACGCGAGCCCCGTCTTCAGGCCCGCATAGAGGTTGGTGGCGCAGGTGAGCACCCCGATGAGCGCCCCCAGCCCCACCGCGCGCGGCGTGAGCTGGGCGAGCCCCTCACCGCGATAGACGTCGCGCAGCCAGCGCGTGTCCGCGTCCTCCGGCCGAGAGTCCGGAAGGTCCACCGTGGGAGCTGGGGTGAAGGGCGCGGCATCCTCGGATGCGGCACGAGGGGCGGACGGTGCCATGTGACGCCATCTTTCCACCCTGTTCCCCCGGCGACGAGCCCTCGCTGTGACCTTTCATGTCACGACCGCCCTAAACATGTAACTTAAGAAATAACAGGAAATAATTAAATACTGGACATATCGCGGCGCGGCGTCCTAGCGCGGGGTGGCGGGGTCCTCGCGAGGCACATGCGTTGCTCTGGGGAGGTGCGCAGTCCACGGCCGTGACCGCTGCGCCGGACTTCGCCGGCATGGGGGGCGGCCTCACTCGCAGCCCGCCACAGAGGATCCATGCCTCATTCCATCCACCGCCCTCACCTGGGCACCGCTCTCACCTTGCTGGCCGTGGTGACGTTCGCCTGGGGAGGTGCCGCACAGGCGCAGACCTATACGGGTGGCATCGCGGACAACTTCGTCGCGCCCACCGAGCCCTCGTCGCCCAGCGCGGGGCTGCTGGCGTGGATCGCCGCCAACTACACGTACCCCGGCTCGCGGCCCTATGACTCCATGGTCGTTGACCGGTACTTCGGCACCACGTTCCCGGGCCTTACGCGCAATGGCCGCATCTGCGGCGCCACGCTGCGCACCACGGTTCGCAACGGCGACACCAATGACTCGCTCGGGCTGCTCTTCATGGGGCCCGCCGGCACGCCCCTGGCCACGGGCTGGGGAGACTCGCTGGTCAACCTGGGCGTCCCCTTCGGCGCCACGGGCACCATCACCCTCAACCTGGCGTCGCTGCCGGGCGGCGCCAACCTCCTGCCCACGCTCAACGCCCAGGGCTTCCTCGACGTCATCGTCCAGGACGACAGCGCGGTGGACTTCGTCACGCTGACCATCACCCCGTGCCGCACCGACGTCTTCATCCGCGACAACGCGTCCGACGTGGGCACCGAGCCGGGCGCGTACGGCGCCTCGGGCATCTGGAGCAGCCCCGACATCCGCATCTGCCAGATGCCCGGCTGCGTGGGCAACCAGAACCCCGAGTTCGGCCAGCCCAACTACATCTACGTGAAGCTCAACAACACCGGCCCCAACGCGCCCGTGGGCAACCCCGGCGTGGGCACGCTGATGCTCTACTACACGGCCTCCGGCGGCGGCGCGGTGTGGAACACCGACTGGAACTTCATCGGCAGCCTCAACGTCACCGTCCCCGCAGGCGCGGTGGGCTACGAGGTCCCCGTCATGTGGAACACCGTCCCTGCGCCCGGCCACTACTGCCTGTTGGCCCGCTGGGTGTCGGTGTCCGACCCGATGACGTTCGCCGAACTCATCCCCTCCAACACCGTCAACAACACCATCCGCAACAACAACATCGCGTGGCGCAACGTGAACGTGGTGAACCTCAACCCGCTCGTCGCCTCGCAGGACTTCGACTTCCGCGTGCGCAACATCCTGCGTGAGCGCGCCAGCGCCGCCTCCCTGGAGGTCCGCGTGCCCGCCGGTCCGTCCTTCCTCGACCGCGGACAAATCACCCTCACCCTGCCCCCCGAGCTGTGGTCGACGTGGAACCGCAAGGGCACGGGCTTCCAGGTCATCGGCGAGGGCATCGTGCGCGTGACGAGCCCGAGCGGCGCGCGGCTCGACGGCCTCCAACTGGCGCCCCAGGCCGGCCCGTTCGTGCGCGTCACCTTCTCCGCGGCGGAGGATGTCCGCGCCGCCCCGGCGCAGCCGTTCACCGTGCAGGTGGTCCAGTACGCGGAGACTGACGAGGCGCCCGGCCAGGTCCTCGAGGTGGGCGGCGTGGGCTACGACATCAGCCTGGGCGTAGCGAAGCAGTAACGCGGGCACCGACGCATCGGAGCAATCGGGGGCGGGCCGCGCACGTCGCGGCCCGCCCCTTCGCGCGCTGCCCCTCGCTGTGACATTCCAAGTCACAACCAAGACATGCGAGCAATTGAAGGAATCTCAGCAAGAATTTGAATGACGGGCAGGTCGCGGCGTCATCGTGGGCGCCATTCGGAAACTCAACGCCCATGCGTTGCTTTGAAGGGTGGCGTGCAGTCCACGGCCGTGACCGCCGCGCCGGACTTCGCCGGCCTTGGGGGAGGCGGCCGCACCCGTCACTCGCAACAGGAGACCCATGCTTCAATTCATCCACCGCCCTCGTCTGGGCACCGCGCTCGCCGTGTTGGCCATGGTGGCGCTCACCTGGGGAGGTGCTGCTCGAGCGCAAACCTATACAGGCGGCATCGCGGACAACTTCGCCGCGCCCACCGAGCCCGCGTCGCCGAGCACAGGGCTGCTGACGTGGATCGCCGCCAACTACATGTACCCCGGCTCGCGGGACTACGACGAAGCAGGCGCGGATCGGTACTTCGGCACCACGTTCACGAACCTCACGCGCAACGGCCGCATCTGCGGCGCCACGCTGCGCGCCCAGGTCTTCAATGGCGGCCTCAACGACTCGTTCGGGCTGAAGTTCGTGGACTCCAGCGGCGCCCTCCTGGTCCCCGCCTGGGGACGCAAGTTCGGCACCCTGGGCGTGCCCTCTCAGACGACGGGCACCATCAACCTCGACCTGGCGGCGCTGCCGGGCGGCGTCAACCTCCTGCCCACGCTCAACGCCCAGGGCTTCCTCGACGTCACCGCCGATGACGACAGCGCGGTGGACTACGTCACGCTGACCATCACCCCGTGCCGCACCGACGTCTTCATGCACGACAACGCGTCCGACGTGGGCGCGGAGCCGGGCACGTACGGCGCGTGGGGCATCTGGACCAGCCCCGACATCCGCGTCTGCCAGAACGCCGGCTGCGTGGGCAACGAGAACCCCGAGTTCGGTCAGACCAACTACATCTACGT